>JBAXGL010000308.1:0-2884 GCA_037139375.1 Bacteroidales bacterium
GTCGTTGTTCAGGATTGGTCGATTGTCGATTCATTCGAAACAATCGTCCATCCTTTCTGCTCAGTCACCGTTCAGCTCTGCTTGGTCATCATTCAGAATGACTGGACGGTCGTTCAGCCCTGCTCGATTGTTCATTCAATTGAAAGAATGTCTCATTCAATTGGATGAGGTGTGCAATTATTTATTTTTACTTCCCACCTAATTTTCTTCAAAAGTATTCCGATTAATTACGCCTTACAAATGCTCGTTGTTTACTTTCAGGAAATCTGGTAGCATATCGGGATATTTGGTAAAAAGACATATTAAATTATTGTTACAATACATCAAACTTCTCTTTCAGCTTGTTCAAATAGGCTCTCGACACGGTGAGCGGTATTTTCTCGAAAGGTGGAAGCAAGATGCAATGACGCGTTTTGTATTCGACAATACTCACATATATCAGATTGAGAATGCACGATTGATTGATTTGAATAAATCGAAAACTAGCAATCAATTTACTAATCTTCTCGGCTGATACGCCCCCAGCAAGGCGGATAAGTGTGTTGTCTCTCAGCACCACTTCCCACGATGGTTTGTCGAGTACGTTGGCTTTAGTGGAGCGAAACATCAGGATGCGGCTGACATCGATAAATTGGATGCCGATCAATGTAGGAATTGCTACTATTTCAGGGAATCTACTGTTCTGTAATATCCTCGAAGTAGAAAAATAGGAATGATTTGGTAGCTTCATCGATTTGAACCGTTCGATGGCGTTTTTCAAATCTTCGGGTCGAATAGGTTTCAGTATGTAGTCTAACGCCGAATCGCGAAGAGACTGAATCATGTGTTGATCGTATGAGGTGTGGAAAATAGCACTAAACTCTATTCCTGCTTGTCGTACCTCGTTGAGTAATTCAAATCCATTTTTATGCGGCATCACCACATCGAGAAAAACTAAATCTGGATTTGCCTTCACGAGTAATTCTTTTGCTTGATGGTATTGAGTAGCTGTGCCGCAAACTTCAATTTCGGGAAATACAGACAAATGATCTTCCAGCGACGCAAGAAACTCTGCATTATCATCGACCAACACTGTTTTGATTTTCTGGGATGCTTTCATTTTGTACCGTTTTAACTTTATTAATATCGTATCTTTATGTAAAGCTTAATCTAACTGATAAAAAAGCCAATTACTTTTTAATCAGATACGGTACAGAAAGTGTATAAACAGTTGGAGGGTGGTGTTTGCCTTGCTCAAAAGGTTTTTTTTATGAAGCCATGTTCCTCAGATGTTGAAAAATCTTTTGAGTTATTTTAAATTATACCGTGATTAAATTTTCTCAAAAATATTTAAATCATTTGGAATATACAAATAAAAATTAATTAGTTTTGAAAATTTGGTAAAAATAAAGTATATTCTGTGAAATATGGGGTAAATATGGGAAATATGAGGAAAGGTTATAATTGAGTCGACTTTCGATTGTTAGAATCGAAGATTACTTTTTGGCAAAAAAATATGGTTAACTAAAAATGGTGTACCCGATTGCTCAGATACACCATTAGGAGTAGAGGAAGTTGAGTATTTGCCTACGGCTCATAAGTCAGTGATACCCCATAGAAAGGATAACTCGGGTAGTTTCGCAATTGTCCGTAGGGATTAATGCCTTTGTAAACGTGTGCTAGGAAACTAATGGAATGGTTGAGGTTCGATTTTGGGTAGAATTTCCAACCAAAATAGAGATTTAAATTCCACTGCATTCTTTCCTTTACTTCAGTGGTTTCCCACGCGTCGTTCACTTTGCGAAACATCGGAATACCGTAGCGCAGTCGGTTGCGTGCTTCGAACGAAAGAATGTTCATCACTCGTTTACTTGCCAGAAAGCCTGATGTACGTTGAAACTGATATTGACCGTAATACTCCAAGCGATAACTGCTAGGTAATAACTCAACTGGTTGCGTAGCCTCTGCGTCTGGTCGGATGCTGTACCAACCCAACCCGCGGTTGCTGATTCGATACATTCCACCGATGCGAAACGAATTCAGGTTTTCGCGACTTTTATTTGGGTCGTTGAGGGTCAGTTGCAATTCGGTGTATTCATAAGAAACGTTGATGCGCGTGATGGGGAAATTTTCGTCTTTGCGGTAAATGGTGATTTCGTCGCCCAAATGGGTGCATTCGTGGAAGATGGGCAACCACGATACGGAGATGTTCTTCAGAAAACCATTCCCCGAGAAATTGCGAATGGCACGAATGCGCGGCGAACCAAACCGATAGTCGGTGTTGATGACAGGTGCCGTCACGGGGTCCCACATATCTTCGAGCACATGCACACTCAGCGGCAGCGACATCGCCACGCCCCATTTGTAGCTGTTGCCCGCCGTTCCCCACTGATAGGCAAACAGCGGGGCATCCATGCCGAGGTGCATCTCTACCACTGGTCGCTCGAACTTCTGATTCTCTTCGAGCAAATTAAACTCCGAGTAACTTTTGGAGTAGCCTAACTCGACCTTCGAAATGGTGCTGTGAATTTCCGATACAAACGGTTTGCCATAATAGGCTGGTTCGAGCAAGCCATCGACGATAGTTTGGGTGGTACTTTGTGCTTTTGCAAGTTGAAAAGAGGCAATCAACAAAGCAAGAAAAATGAATTTGCGAATTTTCATATTGGTTACATTATTTGGCAAAAATAAAATAATCGCGAGAATCGAATTATCTGAAGCTGCTACATCTCTTTCGAAATCGAAATCGCCGCAATCGTGCCATCGGCTACTGCGGTGGTGATTTGTCTGTATTTCTTGCTCACAATATCGCCAATGGCATACACGTCGGGCAGGTTGGTGCGCATTTCGTCGTCGGTGAGCAGGTATCCCCACTGATCGGATACTGGCAGTGTATCGCCAAACA
>JBAXGL010000309.1:0-2869 GCA_037139375.1 Bacteroidales bacterium
CCTGCACCAATCACTACCGCTTTCTTTGTCTCCTTGTTTTGCACATAGCTTTTGATATAATCCGTGTCGGCAACGTTGCGTAGCGTGAAAATGCCTTCACTAGCTATACCCGGTAGTGATGGGCGAATCGGTTCTGCGCCTGGCGAAAGCACCAATCTGTCGTAACTCTCTTCGTAAATTTCGCCTGTTGTTTGGTTTTTGGCTTTGATTGTTTTGGCTGATGGATCAATCGAAAGTACTTCGGTAAGCGTTCGCACGTCGATGTTGAATCGTTCGTGAAACGAGGCGGCTGTTTGCACGAACAAATCGTCGCGATCTTTTATTACATCACCAATGTAATAAGGCAACCCACAGTTTGCATACGAAATATATTCTCCTTTTTCGAAAATCACTATTTCGGCATGTTCGTCATTTCTTCTGAGTCTGGCAGCAGTGCTAGCACCACCGGCAACGGCTCCAACTATTAGGTATTTCATTTGTTGTTCGAATATTTATTTTTCGTAGAAAGTCCGAAAGGGAGATACAACGGACAAAAACTTACTACACTAGTGAGCAAAAATACAGCAGCTAATACGAGTAAGACAATGCCCATCGTGCCAGAAATGAGATTAGTAAAATAGAGCGTTGCGATGATTATCGCAATAATAATACGGATACTTCGATCGGCTGATCCAATGTTCTTTTTCATTGTAATTTGTTTTTAGTTTTAATTATGGTACAAAATTACAATCGAAAAAAGAGCTGCTTTGTGATGATCATCACATAAGGGTAATTTTATTGCGAGAAAGTGAAATTAATTGCTCATTTTCCATCTGTTTCAGCGTTCGACTCACTGCTTCACGCGTGATTCCGAGTTCGTCAGCCAGTTGTTGGTGGGTTACTGTCAGCTCTTTCGATTGAAAAAGCACAGATTTTTGTTTCAATAAATGGAAAAGGCGGACATCAAGTTTCTGAAAAGCAACTGAATTGACCACTTCGAGCAACTCTTCGAAACGTTTGTGGTAGAGGTTGAAGATGAAATCTGTCCATTCGGGGAATTTTTTGATCCAATCGCTCGCTTTATTGACGGGAATGAGCAACACTTCCACATCTTCCTCCACAACGGCTTTTATCTTACTCGTTTCGTGGTGTATGCCAGCGAGGAATGACATGATGCAACTTTCGCCCGGACGGATGTAATACAACAGAATTTCTCTGCCCTCTTCATCAGTTTTTATCACCTTTATGCTTCCTTTCAAAACTATTGGAATCGTCTTGATATACGCATTGGCATTCAGAATAACTGCACCAGCAGGAAAAAACTCTACATTGCCAGTTTCGTAAACCTCTTTATTGAATTGCGGTTGAAATAGGTTGCTTTTTATAGTCATGACTGTGAATCGAAAAAATGAACTGTTGTTATTTCTACAAATATAAAACTTTTTCAATCAATTAATTAGATAAGAATAAAATGATTCATCTCAATGACCATTTATTCAACCCACCTAATCTCGTAACAGTTTTATCACATCATTGTATCCTAAAATTCATACATAAGACATTTCTTTGCAGATTATTTCAATCGTAAAATGAATTACAAGAAAGAGGATTTTGGAGACGATTTCCGTTGGGGAGTCTCACTGGCAGCCTATCAGGTAGAAGGGGCGCACAATATAGATGGACGAGGTATGTCGATTTGGGATCATTTCTCGAACAACACCAAAAAGATAGAAGATGGTTCTACCGGCAACAATGCCTGCGAGTTTTATTACCGCTACGAGTCGGACATCGACCTAGTTAAATCGCTAAACCTGCAACACTTCCGATTTTCTCTCTCGTGGACGCGCATCATTCCCAACGGAACAGGCGAAATAAACGAAGCGGGTATCGACTACTACAACCGCGTGATAGATTATTGTCTTGCACAAGGGCTTACACCTTGGGTGACGCTCTATCACTGGGATCTACCACTCGAACTTGAGAAACAAGGCGGTTGGACAAACAGACGTGTAGTGAATTGCTTCAACCGATTTGCAGACGTCTGTTCGCGCCGATTTGGCGACCGCGTGAAGAACTGGATTGTAATGAACGAACCGTTTACGTTCACTGGACTCGGATATCTAGCTGGCTATTATGCACCTGGTAGATTCGGGTTACACAACTTTCTTCCAGCAGTTCATCATGCCACACTTTGTCAGGCAGAAGGTGGTAGAATCATTCGCAGGAACATTCCTGATGCGTATATTGGCACATCTATATCGTGCTCACATGTGGAACCAGCTTCGCAAAGTCCGAAGCAGATAGCCGCCGCCAAACGAGTGGATGTACTATTCAACCGTTTACACATCGAACCACTATTGGGTATGGGCTACCCGATTCGTGATCTGCCTATTTTGGAGCGCATCGAAAAATACATTCAGCCATACGACCCTGAATTGTTGAAGTTCAACTTCGACTTTATCGGTTTGCAAAACTACTATTCACTCGTGGCGTACGATGCACCACTGGTGCCGTACCTTAAAGCGTTTGTTGTACCTTTCAAAAAACTAAATCGCCCCCTCACTGCCAACGGTTGGGAAGTTTATCCCGAAGGCATCTACAAAATATTGAAACAATTCGACAAATACCCCATTAAACAGCTTATCGTTACCGAAAATGGAGCTGCCTTTCACGACCGTGTAGTGGAGAAAAGAGTACACGACATTCGCCGTCGCGACTACCTGCAGATGTATCTCGGCGAGGTGCTTCGTGCCAAACAAGAGGGCGTAAACATCGGTGGCTACTTCGTTTGGACGTTGATGGACAACTTCGAATGGCGCGCGGGCTTCAAATCACGCTTTGGCATCGTCTATACCGATTTCACACACCAAACCCGTATCGTAAAAGATAG
>JBAXGL010000310.1:0-2849 GCA_037139375.1 Bacteroidales bacterium
TTTCGCCATCTTATTTTATGATAGAAAAAGAAAATGTGGAGCCTTTACTTGGTTCAGATTCTACAGTAATGTTGCCGCCTTGCCCTTCGATGAGTTTTTTAACTGTTGCCAATCCGATACCGCACCCTCTATTGCCAAATCTATCGGATGTTGCTTCTACGTCAAATAAATCAAAAATGCGAGTTTGATACTCCTTCTTGATACCTGTTCCGTTATCTTTTACATCGAAGAAGTATTGATTTTCGTCTTCCGAAAAATCGATCTCAATTTTCACTTTTTCTTTGTCGTTGTATTTGACGGCATTGGTTATCAGGTTGATAAACACTTGCTCCATTGCTGTTTTGTTGGCAATAATAATCGTATCGTTTTGTGGTAATACAAAATCGTGTTCTTTCGTGGCATCAATCAATTCTATCATGTTTCGAAGGAATGAGCCGAGCGATATTTCCGATTTTGTATGGATAAGTAAGTTCTCGCTTTTGCTGTGAGTGAGTATTCCCTCAATCAAACGTATTAATGTTTTTGACGAAGATTCTATCATATCAACAATCTTGATTGCATCATCCGAAAGTTCTTCTGCATGAAAATCTTTGATCAAAGATACCAAACCCAGAATAGAAGTGATAGGTGATTTTATGTCGTGTGCAGCTATCGAAGCAAAGCGTTCAAGTGCAATGTTTTTTTCTTCCAGATTCTTCTTTGATGCCTCCAATAGAAGATTGCTTTTGCGTAATTCGAGCAACTTTATCACCTGATTCGATAATAATCTAAGTGCATTTTTCTGATTGTCATCCAGTGTATTGGGTTTATTGTCGATCACACAGAGTGTTCCCAGCGCAAATCCTTCGGCACTCACAAGCGGTATACCAGAATAGAATACGACATGAGGGTCGCCTGTCACTAATGGATTGTCGTAGAATCGCTCATCTTTGCGAGAATCTGGCACAATAAACACTTCATCGATATAGTTGATGGCGTGTGCACAAAAAGCAAACTCTTTAGGTGTTTCAGTGGCGGCTATCCCATGATGCGACTTAAACCATTGTCGTTTGTCGTCAATCAAAGAAATCAGCGAAATAGGAGTGTGGCATATTTCTGCCGCGAGCGTAGTTATTGCCTCATAATCATCTTCGGGAATAGTATCTAATATGTGATACTCTTTCAGATTCTGGAATCGTTCCCGTTCATTTTTTGGAATATCAGGCGTCTTCATTCGATATTGTTTTGTTTTAGCAGACAAAATATCTGGCTGATTTGATTGCATGTTTACGAATCAAATTCAAAGATATTAAAAATTTAATGCTTCGAACTAAATACAGACTATTTTAGATTATTTGATTAGTTTACTTCGGATGATATACAATCCCCCTCTGGCGCGAGTCTATGACCCGCGCCAAAGAGGGGCACAGGTTACAAGCCCGAACCAAAGAGAGGACGGGTAGTAGTTATTTCATGAAAGTTTCGTCAAAAAAGAATAACATTTCTTGGTTTGCCTCAATATAGGTGGCGTTTAGAATACTTTTAGCTGTGATATACCCAAATAAATTTGATTTTGAACCAGTTTTAAGAATGTCTTTTATTTTCTTAATTTCTGTATTACTTCTGTAATCATATATTTTTAATGCATAAGCCGTAACAGCATTCCATTTTCCTTCTGGAAAGACACCAAATGAAAAATTACCGCCAACACTACCAATTCCAATTTTCACATCTGCACCAAATGCAGCATGATAAGCTGAGATGCCTATTTTTATTGTAATTCTGTTTTTTGAAGGGTCTTTATAATATAAATTTGAATTCAATGCGTTTATTATTGCTGAAGGATAAGTAGCTTTAATAAAATTAGTCAAATTTAAAATTATATTTTCCGAAGTACAATTAACCAAAGAGTTCTTCGTCAAAATTCGTCCATCGAATACAACTAAGTCAATTGTATCTTTTTCAAGAAATCCTTGTCTTGGAGTTGGTATTTGTTCTTTTGGACACCAAACGTATAACTTCTGTGCAAAAAAGTCACAAGAAATAAAAAGTAAAATTACTATTGCTAATTTTGTTTTCATTTCGTTTATTTAAAGTGATATTGGTTTATTTATCATTTTTTTTAAGTCATAAATTGTCAAAGGTGGTTCATGTCTATGTATCATTGAATGACAATTAGGACAAATAGGTATTAAATCGTTAATCGGGTCAACTTGATATGTTTCTCCAATTTTCGAAATAGGTGTCAAATGATGAACATGAATAAATCCTTTTCCTATTTCTCCGTATATTTTTTCAAAATTAACTGAACAAACAGCGCAAATTGCGTCCCAATACTCTATACAAAGTTTTCTTGCTTTTGGATTTCTTTCGTAGGAGTTTACTATTACAGTTTTTTTTAGACCTTCGTATACTTCTTTAGTTGGTTCTGTCGGTAATTCATCTGGGTAAAAATTTTCAACAGATTGTCTAGTTTCGGTTAGATTTTTAATTAGCTCTGTGCCATTAGACTGAACAATTTCAACTTTTTCTTCTTCTTTTTTGATAACCTTTATATTAGATTCTTTCTCTTTTGTTCTTATGGTTTTTTTGACAGAATTTGCGTTCATCAGACCTAGTATCCAAAGAAAAGAATGTGCATCAATTAATGTTGTCTCTTTATCTTTTGTTTTAAGAAAGTATTGAACTTGTTTTATTATATCACAAAAATTAATATAATTGTCAAATGATCTTTGACCATCGGTTTTAAAATCAACAATTCCAATCATTTGAAATATTTCGTCAAATCTTCTTTGGGAAATAGGAAGATATTTGTTTTTCTCCTTAAGAAAAAAGAAATAAGCAATTACATTGTATGGTATTCCAAAGTC
>JBAXGL010000311.1:0-2844 GCA_037139375.1 Bacteroidales bacterium
ATTACGCAACTTAAAGCAGCCTTAAAAGTCACATTAAAAAAAGATTAAATTTGGAAATTAATGGTAAATCGGTTTTTGTTGCTTTCAGGAATATCATACATAATCTGTGCTTTGTGGTAGTGTAGAATGCGCTCTACGATGCGTAAACCTAAACCTGTGCCTTCTGTCTGCCGTGAGTTTTCGCCTCTGGAGAAGGCTTTGAAGATGTTTTGCTGATCATCATCCGAAATCGTAGTGCCAATATTTATAAATTCCACTTTGACTTCGGAATTTTCCTGAAAGATGTGTATTTCGACCTGCTTGTTGTTCGAATATACATAAGCGTTTTTCAACAAATTCAAAAATACAATTTTCAACAGACTAAAGTCACCATTTATTTCGATGTTATCTTCATTGTCGGAGCGGTTTTCAATGTTGAATCGGATGTAATAGTCGGGATAACTCTTTTGAATGGCTTGGATAGCTTCGAAAATCACTTCATCGATGCGACATAACGGCAAATAGCTGTAATTGTTAAACTCTTCGATTTTAGACAGCAAAAGCAGTGAAGAGATGATATCTGTCATTTGATTGGCATCGTCGAGCAGACTTTTGAGATATCGTTCGGTCACCTCTGAATGTTGCTCATTCGAAATCACATTCTGCAATTGCATCACAATTCGTGCTACTGGTGTGCGTAGTTCGTGTGATGCATTGTAGATAAACTCTTGTTGTTTTTTATAAGCCAGATCGAGCCGGTCCATCATCTGATTGAATGCCTTCGAAAGTTCATTAATTTCGTCATTCCTCAGACTCTCTTCAAGCCGATAATGGAGCTTTTTGTCGTTTATTTCAGTGATTTGGTTTTTCAATTTATATAGCACCGAAAAACTACGCTTACTCACATAATACGAAAGAATCCAGACTGAGATGATACCTGTCAAAAAAGCGATAAACAAAGAATATTCGAGGAATTTTAACTGTCGGTTTCCATATTTGTCTATAGCACCCACAATGGCATAATAGCTTTTTCCCTTCGAATGAATATAGATGCCAACCACATCATAAGCATCATCTTCACGATAGAGTCGTTTGTTTTTCTTCAGATATTCAAGATCTCCTAGTTTCCATTTCACCACCTCTTCGTCTATGCCCGAATAGATGAGCTGCATACTGTCGTTGAAGATCAATATTTTCTCGTTATACAGTTTGTTGATTGTTTTTTTGTCAAATGTGCGGAGTATTTGCTTATCAGCATCGTCAAGATCGACTAATAGATTCACAGACGAGGATGCCTTACTTTCGAGTCGCAAACGAAACTCATCTCTTCTGAATTTAGCAAAGAATGTAAATAAGACAGATAGCACTACACCCAAAATGATGGTGAATACTACGCTGAAATAAAACGAAAAGCGCTGTTTCAGGTTCATTCTTCCGATTTTAAATAATAGCCATATCCAGGTCGGGTATGAATCAGTTTAATGTCAAAATCTTTATCAATCTTCTTACGGATAAAATTGATATAAACTTCAATGGTATTGGTCCCAGTTTCGAAATTGATGTCCCATACTTTTTCAGATATCGTTTGTTTCGACATCGTCCGACCTTTTGCTTTTGCAAGTAGCAGTAGCAACTGATACTCTTTAGGCGAAAGGGTAATTTCTTTGCCTCCACGAGATACTTTCATCTCCGATACATTGATGCGAAGGTCTTCAATTGATATAATTTCATCTCCACTTTGGGGATTGAGGTTACGACGTAGAAGTGATTGTATACGCACGAAAAGTTCATCGAAGTGAAAAGGCTTTACCAAATAATCGTCTGCACCCCGATCGAATGCCAAAACTTTGTCTTCCACATCACCAAAAGCAGTGAGCATCATAATGGGTGTCACTTTGTCGGTTTGGCGTATGTTGGAGCAAACCTCTACACCGTTCATGCCAGGCACATTGATGTCGAGAATGTAAAGATCAAAGTTGTCGTTTTTTGTCTGTTTCAGGAAGAAATTTCCATCATACACCACATCACAATCAATCTGTTTCCCCGACAAGAAAATCCGTATTTCAGATGATAATTTGAAATCGTCTTCGAGAAGTAGTATTTTCATCTGTTTGTGTTTATATTTTTTCCAATATTTATTGCAAAACTAAATAATAACAACCAAATAAAAGTCTTTCTCTTGCAATTTATTCTAATCCATCCGATTATTTGCCTCGGGTAACGTATTTATAGAGTGCATTTGCTTCCGTAGGAGTAAGGTGTGCACGAGGCGACATCTTGCTGATGATGAAGGTCCAGTCGTTCATGTTGTAACGGTCGGGCGACACCAATCCATGACATTTGGTGCAGCGATTGATATACGTTTCGCGACCTGCTTTCAGCTCTTGTAGTGTGGCAAATCGTGTGATGTCGGTAGATGAGGGTTTATAGAGTTTTTTGTCGTACTTATCTGCTGAGGCATAACTGTACACAAATAATGCAAGCAAAGCAATCGTTACTCTTTTAATGTGGTCGTGATTCATCCTTATTGTCTTATTGACCATCTTAACAAAATCAACCACTGGTTTGTTTAGTGTCAAATCTGAATAAATAAATTCCTAAACAAATTTATTCCAAGACTATACAAGCAAATACCGCTCCAAAAACAATGGTGCTTTTTTAGTATGATTCTAACGAAGCAATGTGTTTCCAACGACTGTTAGAAGTCTGGTTCCATCATTGCAAGGGCTTCCAACTACTTTTGGAAGAGTGTGTAACTTGTACAACGTATAACAAAATATCAAATATAATACTCCGTTAAATCTACCAATCCATACTTAAAATAATTCACAAACAGAAGGGGTGACTTTACGCTCGATATTCAAC
>JBAXGL010000312.1:0-2827 GCA_037139375.1 Bacteroidales bacterium
ATATCGTATTGCGAAAATTTGAGAAAGGAATTGTAATTGTAAACCCTTCATTGATAATTCAGGAAGTTGATTGTAGTTCAACAGGATTAGATTTAAAAAAAGTTACAATTCCTGCTGTTGATGCAATCTTCTTGAATAAATAATACAAGAAGAGTAAATTGTTTCTAGCAAGAATTATACATCGAATGAATTTAGCATGAAAAACGCATTTATATTATTGGTAATTTCAGTACTTCTGTTTGCAGAGAATGTAATGTCAACACCTAATGCAAGTGTAAACTCTGAATTAAATGTGAAGCGTAGCTTCACCATGTCTAAGTTGCGAAGCATTATTGCCGAAGGGCTCGTAGATGACAATCCTAAAATTATTATTCCACCCGGAATTTACAGGGGAAATCCTGAGGACGGAAAAGATGCTCATATTGTTATTAGAGATGCAAAGAACTGCCAAATTATTGCTAATGGTGTGATAATGATTTGTACTTCTATGGAAAGAGCAATTACTATAAATAATAGTCGTAATGTTGAATTGCAGGGTATAACGATTGACTATGATCCCTTACCTTTTACACAGGGGGATATCGTTGCTATCGATTCAATTAATGGTTGGCTGGATGTACGCATTCATGCCGGTTATCCGGTGAGAGCACAGGCACGCATCGATATTGTGGATCGTCAGACCCGGTATCGTCGGATGGGGAAGCCATTTATGTGGCAAAGCTCGGCCAAAGTCATCGATAAAGATGTGGTTCGTGTCACTAACCGTGAGGCAGCCAAATTTGCACGTGTAGGTGACTTGGCTTCGATGAGTATGGACTTACCTCCTCACACCCCTCATACTATCAGCGTTGAAACATCTGAGCGGGTCACCCTACGTGGGGTCACGGTTTATGCCTCCAACTGTATGGGGTTTGTACTGTCGGGTGGAGCGGGAGATCATCGCATCGAAGGGTGTCGCATTGTGCCTGGTCCAATGCCTGTTGGTGCTACAGAGCCACGTTTACTGAGTACAAATGCTGATGCAATCCTTACTAGTTCTTTGGGAAAAGGTGTTTTAACTGAAAATTGCGAGATTCGTGATGCTGGTGATGATACCTGGAGTGTACAATCCGACGACTATCGCATTTTAGGGATACATGGAACCACGATCCTACTTGGTCGTAGAGGACGTTCACCTATAACAGTCGGGTCACGTATTAAAAGTGGTCTTGATTCACCAGAGTATAGCGTTACCTCGATGCGTTCAGTACGCTTTGATGACGCAGATATTGACGCTGCCGTAAAGGAGCAAATCATTGCCTCTAAATCGGGCTATTGGCATCTTTTCGAACATCCCGATAAAAGTTGGATCACCGAGCTTGAACTCGATTCTGTTCCCCAATGGAAAGTTGGGGAGTCGGTAATTGATATCGATCATCAAGGGAATGGGTTTGTGTTTCGCAACAATCGAATCCGAAGTTCCGGACGGATACTCATCAAAGCCTCAGGTCTGATTGAAGGGAACGATATTGATCAATCCCAAGGTATTATCATACGACCTGAAATTACAGCTCCCGGGGCTATTGGTGTTGGCGAAGTGATTGTTCGTAGAAATATCATTAAGGAATCGCACCATCGCACCCCCTCATCTAATCGTATGCAAGCTGGAGCCATTTGTGTAGCGGCTGAAGGACAAAAGAATACTCCTCGTCCAGATAAATGTTTTGGCAGAATTATAATTGAGGGCAATACCATTGTTGGCGGCAATGGTATTGCCATAGCCGTTTCATCCACCAAGGAAGTTGTGATACGCACCAACCATATTATTTCTCCACAACAATGCTCACCTAGCCAAGATGGGAAACAATTTGGAATAGACAATCATGCAATTTGTTGGCTCGCTAACTGCAACAAGGTTTCTTTTTCGAATAATGTGGTGACAAATCCAGGTAGTTACCTTAGCATTCCATTGGTATTGGGACCAAAGGTAGAATTTGTTGAAGGTGTTTTTCCTACTAAAACAGAAACACAGAAAATTCAACTAAAATAATCTTCAGGAAAATATACATTGAAATGAAAAAACGCATAATTCTTTGGATATTTCTGATAGTTCTCTTTTGTGATTTTAATAATATGGTTCTTTTCGCTAGCATTCGGACGAATTGTTTAATAAATTCCTACTGGAAGTATAAGGAAGGAACAATGCCAAACGCCTATTCAATTTGGTTGAATGACAGTTCGTGGCAAACTGTCCAACTTCCGCACGATGCTTCAATTAGCAAATCATTCACCAAAGAAAATTCCACGTCGGATAATGGTTGGTTACCTTTTGGTGAGGGTTGGTACAGAAAAGACATTGTCATTGCATCTGAAGCCAAAGGTAAAAAAGTTTCTATTGATTTCGATGGTGTGTACCGTGCTGCTGAAGTGTGGTTCAACGGAGAGTATCTGGGCAAAAATCTGAATGGATATTGTGGTTTTGAATACGATGTAACACCTTTCGTGAAATACGGCGAAAAGAACAAAATTGCTGTAAAATACAACAATACGACCAAAGGTACATCGCGTTGGTACACCGGTGAAGGCATTTACCGTGACGTGTGGATAAAGATTACCGACAAGCTGAATATTCCGCAATTCGGGACATATATTACAACACCCAAAATCACGGAAAAATCGGCATTGGTAAATATCGAGACGAATGTCGTAAACAGTTACGATGAACGAAAATTGTGTTTGTTGGTCACTGAAATTATCGACCCTGCCGGTAAAAAAG
Organism: Bacteroidales bacterium; assembly: GCA_037139375.1. Classification (GTDB taxonomy): domain Bacteria; phylum Bacteroidota; class Bacteroidia; order Bacteroidales; family UBA7332; genus CAXXIC01. The sequence goes on from JBAXGL010000312.1 coordinate 2,756, forward strand.
TGACTGACACGAAATCGTACGTTCCCATTAGTTCGACAGAGAATTTTCTATTCAAACAGGAAATTGAGGTTC
>JBAXGL010000313.1:0-2821 GCA_037139375.1 Bacteroidales bacterium
TGGGTATGCCTTTGCAAAATCAGTTGGAATTTTAGTTGTTTTTTTTGTATTCCATTTGAATTCATAAGCATAAAGTTGTCCATCGAATTCTTCAATATAGTCAATTTCCTTTTGAGCTTGCGTACGCCAAAACCATTGATTTGCATACCCATGACTATAGTTTAACTTCTTAATTCTTTCCGAAATAATAAAATTTTCCCACAAAACGACCGTATCAGAACGAAGTTCCACCGGATTATAATTTGCTATTAATGCATTACGAATACCATTGTCGAAAAAGTAAATTTTTTTACTGAATTTAAGCTCGTTCCTTAAATTCCGGCTAAATGATGACAATCTAAAAATCACAAATGCCTGTTCAAGTAGCGAAATGTATTTCTCTACGGTTTTATTGTCGAGCCCACAAAAATTTCCCAATTCTGTATATGACACTTGCGAACCGACCTGAAAAGCTATTGCCTGCAATAATTTCACAATACGGTCACTTTTTTTTATATTTTCCCAATGCAATACATCTTTATATAAATAACTGTTAGTCAATGATTTTAATAGAGTTGTAGCTTCATTCGGGTGCGTAACTACTTCGGGATAATATCCAAATACTAGGCGATTATTGAGTTGCTGTTTTTCTTCCCAGAAACCATGATGCTGTAGCATTTCTGCAAATGAGATTGGATAAAGCGTATATTCCCATTTTCTTCCTGTCAACGGCTCATTTATTTTATTTGCAAGATCAAATGAAGAACTCCCCGTAGCAATTATTTGAATATCTTTTAGTTGGTCGGTAATAATTTTAAGTTTCACTCCAATGTTAAGTATATTTTGAGCTTCATCAATGATTATTATCTTTTTATTTCCAATAATTGATTTAGCAATTGAGAGTGAAAAATTTTCAAAAATTGTTTGAGTCTCAAAATTATCGCCTTCAAGCCATAACACATCTTCATTATCAATAAACTTTTGCTTTAGTAATGAAGATTTTCCAACTTGTCTTGCTCCAAAGATTAGTATAGCTTTTCCTTTAAACAAGTTTTTGTCAATTTCTTTTCCTAATAATCTTTCAATCATAGCTTTAAAATTTTATACAAAGATAATGATAATTTTGATAAAATCCACAAATATATAAATATTCAAGGATTATATTCCCCAAATATATAAAAATATGAGGAATAGAAGAAATTTTCATAAGGTGAAATTGGATTTCGCGTATCGCATGGAAAAGAAACAAATCGAATCCTTGAAATTGCAAATGAATCCTAAGTTGTTTTCAATTGAAATTTCCAAAAAACGTTTTCAATCTAGTCTTCTTTCCTACATTTTAAGTTTCCCATCCTACATTTAGGTATGTTTTCGGGCAACTAACCCGGGGAAAAACATACGAACCTATCACATATACTGCTAAAAAGTAAAAATACATATCAATCACAATCAACGCTTTACGACCAACCAATATGTTGTAAAACATAAATATACTGTTAATGGCACGATAAATGAATAAGAGGGAGAAAAGAACCTAACACTAACTGCCCCCTAACCCCCTAAAGGGGAGGAAGAAATATTACAACCGATTACTAAAAGCTTGAATTATGAGTAATATAGATATAACAACCGAAGCTAACTTCAACTCCCCTTTAGGGGTTGGGGGCAACAGTTCCCCCTTTAGGGGGTTAGGGGGCAGCATATTATTAGATGAAAGGCAAAAGCAAGTATCGATGGCAGGTGCGAATGAACGCACAATCGATTGCAACAAGGCCAGTTTGGCAGGAAGCGTGAGTCAACGTGCATGTGTATTTTGCGGATCGCGAGTGGTACTTTATCCTATCGTGGATGCATTACACATTATTCATGGCCCCATTGGTTGCGCAGCGTACACCTGGGATATCCGTGGTTCGCTCTCTTCGGGTCCGGAACTACACCGACTCAGTTACTGCACCGACCTGCAGGAACGCGATGTGATTTTTGGCGGAGAACCCAAACTGCAAAAATCAATCAACGAACTGATAGAGCTACACAACCCCAAAGCGGCATTTATTTATACTACCTGTATTGTGGGCGTTATTGGCGACGATGTAGAACAAATATGTCGCACCATTCAAAAAGAAAAAGGCATTCCGATTATACCCGTTCAGGCTCCCGGATTTCAGGGATCCAAAAAAGACGGTTACAAAGTTGCCTGCGAAGCCATATTTACTCTGGTTGGCACAAAAAGCAAACCCTATACTCCGGCAAAAAGTATCAACATTCTGGGCGACTTCAACCTTGCCGGCGAACTTTGGATATTGCTGGAATACTACAAAAAAATGGGCGTACATGTAAATGCCACTATCACTGGCGACGGACGTGTGGATGATATTTGCAACGCACACAATGCAGCACTTAACGTAGTGCAATGCTCCGGCTCAATGAACTATTTGGCCAAGATGATGAAAGACGAATACGGTATTCCTTCTATGCGGGTTTCGTATTTTGGAATTGAAGATATGAGCGATGCGCTCTACGATGTGGCCCGTTTTTTCAAAGATGATGATATGATGGATAAAGCCCGTGAGCTGGTAACCGAAGAAATATCGCGCATGATGCCTGCATTGGCATGGTACAAAGAAAGACTGACCGGTAAGAAAGCCGCCATTTATGTAGGCGGGGCATTTAAAGCCATTTCGCTGGTAAAGGCATTACGACTGATTGGCGTTCAATCGGTGATTGTGGGGTCGCAGACCGGAACAACCGAAGATTATGAATTAATTAAACAGCTCTGTGACGAAGGAACCATCATCGTTGACGACTCGAATCCGGTGGAACTTTCGCATTTCGTGAAAGAAAA
>JBAXGL010000314.1:0-2810 GCA_037139375.1 Bacteroidales bacterium
TGCGAAGCCTTCGGATTCGAAGCCGGTATCGACAAGAAATGGAAAGAAGCTCCTGAGTTTTATTGGCTTTTTACTTTCATCATACTTATTGGAGCCGCAATTATCCTGATTCCTAATGCTCCTCTTATTCTGATAACGCTTTGGTCGCAGGTCGCCAATGGTTTGTTACTACCGGTAGTATTAGTTTCTATGATTCTGATTGTGAACAACAAAGATGTAATGGGTGAATACGTCAATAAACCGTTCAATAACATTGTCGGTTGGACAACCATCGTCATTCTGATTGGTTTATCCATTACGCTTCTAGTTTCATCATTTTTTTGACCGCAAAGCATTTGAAATAAGAACGCCCAACTAACTTTTGTTAGTTGGGCGTTCTAGTATATTTTGGGTTAATACTCCAATACTGTAAACTCGGTGCGTCGATTAGCTTGATGTTCATCGTCCGTACACTCTACTCCATCTTTACAACGGTTAAGTAATCGACTTTCTCCATATCCATGAGCTACCATTCTGTCACGAGAAATACCTTTAGACACGATGTAATTAACGGCAGATTGGGCACGTCGTTGTGACAGGTTTTGGTTGTATTCTGTTGTTCCGCGACTGTCGGTATGTGATGCCAACTCAATTTTCAACGTTGGGTTATCGTGCATCGCGCGTACCAGTTTATCGAGGATAATTGCTGCATCGGCACGTATATCGTCCTTATTGAAATTGTAATGAATATTTTCGATTCGAATAGTTTTCCCTTTTTCAAACAACTGATCGAGATAGAGAGTCACTCGTGCTGTATCTGAAATTTCTGATGCTCTTACTTTCACATTGACAGAATCGCCATAATAAGTGTCTTTAGTGGCTTCTACATTGTATATCGATGGATCATCCACCTGAAAAAGGACTGTGCCATCCAATTTACTATTCTGCTTAGCCACCGTATTTCCATCATTACTTAACGTAACCGATGCATCTGCAATACGCTGTCTTGTCTGCTTATGAAGCACAGTACCTTTAATAAAATGATTAACTTTTGGTTTAGGTATCGTAAACGAATAGATATCATCACTTCCTTTTCCATTTTTACGGTTAGAAGAAAGATAACCGGCTGTTTTGGTATCGTTGATGGTGAAAGAAAAGTCATCACCTGCCGAGTTGATTGGGAAACGCATATTCAAAGGCTTTGTCCACTGGTCTTTCGCCCCTTTTGCCCTGAAAATATCCAATCCGCCCATACCAGGCAAACCATTGGTGGAATAGTAAAGCGTGCCATCAGATGCAATGGTAGGAAACAGTTCATCACCTTTGGTATTGATGCTTGGACCGCAATTTTGTGGTGGGCTCCAACTGCCGTCTTCCTGCAATTCGCAATACCATATATCGGTGCCTCCCTCTCCTCCAGCCATATCACATACATAATATAACACTTTACCATCAGGTGAAATGGCAGCATGTCCCACGGAATATTGTTTCACATTATTGTATGCAAACGGAATGGGTTGCTGCCATTTACCATAGACATTTGCTTGAAAATAAAGTTCCATATTGTTGGTCAAATATACCCCACGATCATCTCTCTTGATCACACCTTTTTTGCCAGGATAAGTTCGGGTAATAAAATACATATCTCCCGCTTTATTGGCAGTGATAGGTCCTATGTGATAAGCTTCTCTATTGATGTCGTTACTTGCAATCTCAGGATTGGTAAGTAAGTTATTTGCCGAGCGAGTAGCAGTAAACACTTTCAAAAAAGAATTACCAGTCCATCCATACTGTTTGTCGATAGATGCATTAGCCGGTTCTCCTGTATAATATGCTTTACCAGCTATTGGAAAAATACCAAATTCAGAATTCTCAGTATTGACACCCGCTTCGTTTTTAATTTTATATTTCGTAGGATTGTTCATCCATAACTGAGCCGAATCGCAACCAGCAATCGCCACAGATACCCGTTCGATTTTACCTGTTACTTTTGCATAAAGTTGCAACTGTTTTTTTGCTTTAGCATAGAGTTCATTAGCCTTCAGTATTTCACCGTAATGAATCAGATTATCGGGATTACTCTCCTTATTTTCAACCACACGAGCATACCAAATTTCGGCATCCTTATATTTATTCATTTTCTCATAACAGACTGCTAACCGCTCCATATCTTTCAACTTTGGAGTTTTCACGTCATTCAGTTTGGCATAAATGACGGCTGCTTTTGCATATTGAAATTCATCGAAAAGTTTATCTGCCCGGTCTTTCAACCCAAGTTGATCTTGCGCAGTCACACTTGAACAGAAGCATAATAATATAAAAGTAATTCCGAATAAAGAAACACTATTTTTAAACTTCATAATTTAATTGATTTTGAATTTTCTTATCATTTGTTTAGAAGAATCGAGGACTAAGTAATCGTTGAGACCGAGATGGTATAGTCCAACCAATGGTAACTTCATGCGTTCCATGTTGTGCAAATTCCAATCCAGTAATTGTGTAGTCAAAAGAATACCCCAACCTTATGTCTTCTGTGATATAAAGTTGCACTATAGGTGAAATAGAATTACGGTATCGGTAACCACTGCCTATTAAATAATTTTTCGACCATGGCACAAAACTTGTTCGATAAGTACCACCCAACCAAAACTTATTTTTGTAAATCAACATGCCATTAACATCTAAGACACTCAGACCTTTAAAATCTTCCTTATACAAGATTCCTGGTCTAAATTTAATATTGTCTGAAAATTCAAACATGGAGCCAGCAATTACATAAAGATTAGGATGTCGAATAATATTATCGGAATATGCCGATTCTATTTTCAAAA
>JBAXGL010000315.1:0-2804 GCA_037139375.1 Bacteroidales bacterium
TGGTGAATGCAGCACGGCATAGATGTAATCCAATAGGTCGATGGGCGAAAATTCGTTGGGGTGATTTTCGGAGACGCAAAATTTTGCGTCTGTACCAACATCATTTGGATGATTTGCGCCTGTATCGTGGGTTGTACCCATATTGTTGGTTGGTCCCGTAGAGACGCAAAATTTTGCGTCTCTACCACCGACACCCACACCCACACCATTCGTGGGTTCGGGCACAAACGACAATCCTAATCCGTCCGCTATTTTATTCACAATATCCATATTCAGATTGGGGACGCGCGTCGGCGTTTCACCTAATGAATATTGAGCGTTGGTTTCGGGATAGAGGTAGAGAGGGAAAACGTAAGAATTATCCAACGACGAAGCTATTCCTTTATCTGTAATTAATTTTGAAATCCAGAAAGTGGTGTCCTCATATTTCCTATTTAATTTAACAGCTGTTATTGCAATATTATCTCTTTTCATATTCTTGAGACACTCAAATCTCGTATATGCAAAAAAACCTTTTGATTTACCAGAAAATAAAGTAATCCTTTTATCAAATGGACGGTATTGAATAATATCAGTGTCATGATAATTCTTTACATCTAATTGTGAAGAAGATATTTTCCAATCACGACCATCAATAATCTTGTACTTCTGTGCAATCTCTGATTCAGATAAGTTTCTGAAATCAGATAACACTGAATTGAGTTCATTTTTATTAAAATGTATTGTTATTTCATCTTTCTGACTTTCTGCGCCTGTACTATAAATATTAAATAATTCATCAATTTTAAATCCAGTATTATAATCCTCTTTAGAAATAAAATTCTTGGGAATAAAAAAATAATATGGGGCTGAAATATCTAAATTCATCCAATCAATTGAAGAAAATTGATTATTACTCAACATTTCATATTTAAAATCTCTTTTCCCAAACAAATCAAAATGAAACACCTTTCCTAATTCGCCTTTTGCTTTCGTGCCTGTTTTCACAAATAGATTGATGGAAACACCTTGCATGATATCGAATACATTTTCATCTTTCGAGCCGTCGGGGCATACCTCTTGTTTCTTGGCATTGCCGTGCAGGTCGAGAATGTAGATTTTGTCGAAACTCTCCAACAGATGCTTCCGCATTTGGCGATGTGTGATGCCATCTATAAAGCTGTTGTTGGATATATATGCTAATATTCCACTTCCATTTTTGTCTATAAAATGTTGTCCGTAACGAATAAATTTTATGTAATCGTCGTCAAGATTGATTTTTCGTTCGTTCAAATCCTTTTTGTAGTCAGCAATTAACGATTGAATCCATTCACTTTTATTTGTGCTACTTACTGCATACGGCGGATTTCCCATCACGCACATCACGGGGGTGTCGCGTTTGATAAAGTCGGCTTTTTGTGCCTCTTCGGTGAGCCATTGCGCCATAAATAGGTTGGGCACTTCGTTGGAGGCCTGCTCCAGACTGTTGGTGAGGAACACCCGCAAGCGTTGGTGGCTGGTGGGTTTGTATCCGGTGTCGGTGAGCAGCAGGTCGAGCTTGAGGTGCGCCATGGCGTAGCTCGCCATCAGTAGTTCGAAGCCATTGAGACGCGGTATCAAGTGGTTTTCTACATAGTTGCTCCAGATGCCTTGTTGCCCTTCGAATTTGTGGTGTATGTGCTTCACCACCTCGGCAAGAAATGTACCAGTACCTGTAGCAGGATCGAGTATCTGCACGCGGTGCACCTCCACGTCCATCTCTTTGTATCCGGCTGTGGTGCGTTTGTCTTGCGACTGCGTGAGCTGCTTGATGGTGGTTTTGCTCGTGTCGGCTAGCCCTTGCAGCAGGTTGAATTCTGACTTCAAAATATCGTCCACCGCCCGCACAATGAAGTTGACGACTGGTGCAGGAGTGTACCACACGCCGCGTGCCTTACGCAACTTGGGGTCGTATTCGCTGAGGAATGTTTCGTAGAAGTGGATAATGGGGTCTTCGGTCTTGGTGGTTTTGCCGTAGTTTTTCAGAATCTGATCTACGTTGCAAGCCAGAAAGATATTCACCAAATCGTCCACAATCCAGCGGATGCGGTCGTCGATATCCGGTCCGGCAATGTAGCCAAAGAGTTTTCGGAGGAATGGGTTCGACTTCGGAATCAGCTCTGCCGCCTCTTGTCGGCTGAAGGTATCGAGCGAAGGGTCGTGCAGCCGCGCGGCAAACATACCGTAGGCAATGGTCTGCGCATACACATCGGCAAAGCCTTTGGGGGTGATGTCGTGTATCAGTATCTGCTTAAATGCCTGCTTTTGGTCTTTGAGCGAACTGTCTTCCTGTTTGTCTTCGTCGCGAGTGAGTGCTCGCTCTATCACGTCTGATAACAACCGCGCTTTGCCTGCCATCATCTCGGCAAGCTTTTTGCTGCTTTTGATGGTTTGACTTTTGTGTGCACAAAACTCTTTAATCAGGTTTTCGAATGCGGAGATGTTCTCGGGTAATACCTTTATCTCTAAAGCCCCTCCCAAGGAGAGGGGAACAAGCTCGGCTATGGATATTTTAGTGATAAACTCGGCATCGCGATACAAATGAAACTCAAGGTAGTCTGTAAAGATGAGGTTGCCGAGCGATGCCTTGTAGCGGTCGAACTGCTCTTTGTTGCCGGTCTTCTTCGCACCAGCCAAATCTCGGTCGCCAATATCTTTGGCTTCGATGAAGCCCACGGGGATGTCTTTTCGCGTAATAATGTAGTCGGGCGCACCACACTTCTGCCGCTTGGGTTCGTTGGTGGCTCTGATGTCGGGCACGAGGCTTTCGATCAGTTGCTGTAGGT
>JBAXGL010000316.1:0-2802 GCA_037139375.1 Bacteroidales bacterium
GTCAAAGCGTCGTCAGTCTTCTACGACCGTGCTGTGGGTGCGCCTTATTTAGAAATAAAACTGAATCGCGAAAACATGGCTCGATACGGAATGACCGTGAGCGATGTGCAGGATGTGCTTCAGGTGGCGATGGGCGGCATGTCGCTCAACACTTCGGTGGAAGGTCGCGAGCGTTTTCCCATGCGGGTGCGCTATGCCCGCGAGTTGCGAGATAACCCCGACGACATCCGACGGATTCTGATTCCGGCGATGAACGGCCCACAAATTCCGCTAAGTGAACTGGCCGACATCAACTACACCCGCGGAGCGCAAATGATTAAAACAGAGAATACTTTTCTGGTCGGATATGTCATTTTCGACAAAGTGGAGGGCAAAGCCGAAGTGGATGTGGTGAACGAAGCCTCTGATATACTGAAGAAAAAGTTGGATTCTGGCGAATTGAAATTGCCGGCTGGCGTCACCTATAAATTTGCGGGAAACTACGAGAATGAGATTCGGGCAACGGAGCGTTTGTCGATTGTGATTCCAATCAGTTTGTTGCTGATTTTGTTCTTGTTGTACTTCCAATTCAAAACGGTGACAGCTTCGTTTATCCATTTTTCGGGCGTGTTTGTGGCGTTTGCGGGTGGCTTTATCATGCTGTGGCTTTACGGGCAGGATTGGTTTTTGAACTTCTCCATAGCCGGAATGAATATGCGCGACCTCTTCCAAATGCACCCGATAAACCTCAGTGTGGCGGTTTGGGTGGGCTTTATCGCCCTGTTTGGCATTGCTACCAACGACGGCGTGATTATGGGAACCTACATTCATCAGGTATTCGAAGAGAAGAAGCCCAGAACTGTTACTGAAGTGCGCGAAGCCGTGATTTTGGCAGGAAAAAAACGCGTTCGTCCAGCTATGATGACAACGGCTGTGGCGGTCATCGCTCTGTTGCCTGTGCTCACTTCCACCGGAAAGGGTGCCGATATCATGGTGCCAATGGCGATTCCAACGTTTGGCGGGATGATTATTCAGGTGATGACCATTTTTGTGGTACCCCTGTTTCAAGCCATGTGGCGGGAATATGCGGTAAAAAACAGCGATTAGACCGATTGCAATTAGAAAAATTCCTTTTCCAATTGGAAATACTCTAAAACCAATCAGAAAAATTCTTTTTCTAATTGAAAAAAGATTAAAAGCAGTTGGAAAAATAGTTTTTCCAATCAGAATAGAAAGAAAACCAATTGGAAAAGACATTTTTCCAACTGAAATAGGAATTTTTCTGATTGGAAAAGGTCAGAAAGCAATTGAAATAACTATTAATCGACATTGATAAGGATAAAATCAAGATGAAACGATATTTATTACAAAAAGGAAAGGAAAGGGGACAAGTCATTTTTATGGTGTGTCTGCTGTTTTTTTGCTTTTCCCGAATGGAATCGGTCAGGGCGCAATCCGATTCGCTGGCATTCTACCTCGAAACGGCTCTGCGCAACAATCCCACCGTTTTGCAGCGATACAGCGAATACCAAGCTGCGTTGCAAAAAGTGCCGCAGGTGGGTAGTTTGCCCGACCCGCAGTTGGAGATGGGGATTTACCTCAGTCCGATGGAGCAAATCACGGGCAATCGGGTGGCAGACTTTAAGCTGATGCAGATGTTTCCGTGGTTTGGCGTCATCAAGAATGCCAAAGACGAGATGAGCCTGATGGCAAAGGCCAAGTTCGAGACCTTTCGCGATGCGAAACTGCAAGTGGGCTACGATGTGCAACGAGTTTGGCTCGACCTTTACCGCGTTCGTCACTCCATCCAGCTGTCGGAGCAAAACCTCGATTTGCTGAAAACCATCGAACGACTGGCGGTGGCGAAGTATCGGAGCGGGTCGTCGGGTGGAAGTAGTTCCAAGTCAATTTCCACGGGTATGTCTTCAGGAAATGCTCCAGCAGCAGCGCCTTCCGGCATGAATGCGATGGGTGGCGCATCGAACAATGCACCTTCTCGTTCTTCATCTTCGCCTTCGATGGGAGGTGCATCCAATGCATCGGGTTTGGCAGATGTTTATCAGTTGCAAATTGAGCAGGGTGATGTGGAAAACAACATTGTTTCGCTGAAAAATGAGGAACAGGCACTTGCGGTTCGTTTCAACAATTTGCTCAATGTGTCGCGCAAAACGGCGATTCAAACGCCTGATAGCCTGTCTGTTGAGCCGCTGGATATCGCTTATTTGACAGTCAATAACTCGATGTTCACCCAAAATCCGATGTTGGGAATGTTGGCTTACGAACAACAATCACTCGATTCGCGCAGCAAAATGCAACGAGCGATGGGGCTTCCGATGGTTGGCTTGGGTGTCAATTATTCTGTTTTGAGCAAATCGACCAATTCGATGACGGCTATTTCTTCGATGAACGGACAAGATATGATTATGCCCATGGTGACGGTTACATTGCCTATTTACAGAAAAAAATACAAAGCGATGCAAGCCGAAACGAATTATCAGAAAACTGCCACGAAACAAAATTACGAAGCGACAGTGAATGCGCTGCAAACAGATTATGCCGAGGCGTTGCAAAGCTATTCGGATGCGCAACGACGCATGAAACTGTATGAAACACAAAGCCAATTGTCGAAGAAAACGCTCGATATTCAAATCAAAACCTTTTCGGCTTCGGGCTCGGGATTGAGCGATATTCTGCGCATTCGTCAGCAATTGCTCAATTATGAACTCAAACAATTAGAAGCTGTCACTGACTTCAATAAAGCCATTGCGTGGATAAAAAGACTAAAAGCCTATTCTGAAATTCAATAAAGAAATTGATTATGAA
>JBAXGL010000317.1:0-2776 GCA_037139375.1 Bacteroidales bacterium
TGCAAACATTACACAAACGTTACACAAAAGAAGGTATTTATTTACAAACGGATACAAAGATATAACATTTGGAGGGAATATTTCGATATGTATTTCTTTAAAAACTGCATAGCCGTTTTTCATTTCTTTGCTCCGGCAATATTACACAAAACTTTCTGAATCTCAATAAGCATTATGTGAGCCCTAGTGATTTCATCACCAGGGCTTGTTTTATAGCATCAAAAAGCATCGTTTAGCGTTGTTCATGTATTTATTACACAGTTGATTGACTTGTACATTTACAAGAAAAAAATCAACTGTATGAAAAAAGTATTATTCAAACTCCCTGATTGGTGGAAAGCGGACACTCCGGCATTCGCACGTTTTTTCCAACTTATCTCCAGTGCCTTGGCAGCATTGCCTATGTATTACATTGCACTTCCTGACCAATTCAAAGATGCCATTCCAACAAGTTATCTGAAGTACATTGCCATTGCCGGTGGCGTGTGTGCTTTTATTCTTCAATTTTTTAAAAAGAAAGAATCATGAACCAACTTGGAAAATATTTCTCATTAGAAGAATTGACAGTAACTCATGAGAACTTAGACAACACCCCTGACACTATTGCAACTCAAAAACTAAAAGTACTTGTGCAAAACCTACTGGACCCGGTTCGTGAAATGTACGGTTTCCCGATCTGTGTCAACTCCGGATTTAGAACACTAGCCGTAAACAAAGCCATTGGAGGAGCAACAAAGCCAATCAGCCAACACACCAAAGGCGAAGCAGCTGATTTGGATTGTGCCGACAATGCCAGGCTCTTTTATCTTATCCGGGATCATTTCGACTTCGACCAATTGATATGGGAAGAAGGAAACAATTTGCAGCCTGACTGGGTACATGTGAGCTATAAAGCCAGGGGTAATAGAAAACAACAACTCAAATTTAAAAACAAAAAACAAGTATTATGAAATCAACAATTGAATTTATCAAGAAGTATTCACTGGTGATACTCGCTATCACAGTTTGCAGTTTATCTCTATTTCAAATAAGCTGCGGTAATCAATCAGAACCGCGAAAGGTAAACATTGGTCAGTCAGACATAGAAAAGTCTGAATCTGATAGATTAAACACGTTAAAAGCATATACCCAGCTTCAACAGAAAGATAGTATTATCAAACTTTTGAATAGAAGGCTTGATAATGAAAAAGCAAACACCGCAACACAAAAAGCCGATGCAAGAAAGCAACATGTTTTAAACGACAGCTTGCAGACCCGGTATGAAAGAGAAAAGAGTTTGAACACCTGTAAAGATCTCGTTCTGGGTCTGAAGGTTGAAATAGTTGAAAAGGACAGTGTTATTAAAAGCCTCGATTCAGAAATAAATGACTACTCCAGTAAAATGAAAGAATTGGAGGAGAAAGTGGATATTCAAAAGTGTGTTATCGACAGCAAACAAAAGCTGATTGTTTGTAAAGATTCGACAATAAATTTCTACAAAACTCAAAAGAAGAAAACTGACTTTTGGAATCAGGTAAAAATCAAAGTAGCCGGAGCAGTTATATTAATTGAAACTATAGGATTGATTCTGAAATAGATTTATTGTATTGGATGAATAGCATCAAAAAGCATCGTTTAGCATTATTTATATATTTATAACACAACGGTTTGTCACTGTACATTTACACCAAAATTATTAGTACAAACAATTAAAAACTTACAACTATGGCCAGACAATTAGGACATGTAAAGTACAAAGGTACAATCGGCGAGATTCGCCATTTCAAGATTAAAGGTATGACCGGTAACTTTGCCGGATTAAAGGGTGGTGCAACTGGTGAGCAAATCAAGAATGATCCCGGGTTTGTCAGAACCCGAGAAAACATGAATGAGTTTGCTGCCTGTGCTATTGCGGGTAAATCTGTTCGTGTTGGGTTGAACATGCTCATGAAACAAATGAGCGATGCCCAGCTGACCGGTCGATTGACTGGCATCATGAAAAAAATCAACCTGGAAGATCAGACTGAAGCTCGTGGTTATCGCGCCATTTTGATTTCAACCCAAAGCAAATACTTGCTTGGTTTAAATTTCAACAGAAACTTCAGCTTTGACAGTTCGTTCATTGCTCCGTTTGCACTGGTGGCTAACGTTGACCGCAACAGTTCAACCTTGACAGTTCCGGCATTTAATCCGGCAAAATCAGTGATTGCTCCTTCAGGTGCCACTCACTTCCGATTGATTAATGCAGTTTCGGTGATTTCGGATTTTGCATTCAATGCAACAACCGGTATTTACGAACCTATCCAGCCGGAACTGAATGAAGTATCAAATGTAGCCTACTCGGAATACCTTGATATTAAACTAGACATTGCAGCTCCTACGGTTATTGCCAGTGCTCTTCCGGGAGCTCCTGAAATGAATGACGATGTTACGTTGTTGAACTCTGTTGGTATTGAATTCTATCAAAAAGCCGGTAATGATTACTACCTGTTTAATACAGGTCATGCACTGAAGATTCAAAGTACATTCTAAAACCAGAACTGGTATTAATTATCTAAAAGGCGTTCCGAAAGGATCGCCTTTTTTTATTTCATACAATTAAGGTAGACTTATGGCTGATATATCACGAGTGCACTCATGTAGCCTTTATTTAGGGCTTTTGTAGGACTTAGCCATTACTTGAGTATAATTTGTTCAATTGCACCCATCACACGGAAAACGGGAAATAACTTTTGGGGCCGACCCATCGAGCCCGAAAAAAGTTATTCTCGTTTTTCCGCTGAAGCTAACTAAAGCG
>JBAXGL010000318.1:0-2764 GCA_037139375.1 Bacteroidales bacterium
AATTACAAAACAGCTGTTTCTGATCTAATAAAGCTCGTTTTGGATAAAATCTAAATCCAAATAGCAGCTTACAACTCATAATGGGAATCTGGTCTTTAGACTGGGTTCCTTTTTAAATTTAAGAAGTCACACTCGTATAAATTACAGAAAAAAATCACCCAATTGTAACATATGTTACAACTTTCAGAAAATCAATACCATACTTTTGTCTATTGTTGTTAAAAATATCTATTTCAAAGCTTTTTATTAACCAACTCAATATTCACCTTTAAAAGTTATCATTATGGTAGATTCTGAAATGGTCCTGACAGGACAAACAGTCGTGTATACCTGCTATGCATTAGCCATCATTTCACTGATGGGATGGTTTGGATACAACATTACCAGAGCAGGAAAAAGCAACAAAGTAAGTTCGAAATTCTTTTACACTTTCGTAGGAATTTTGATTACACTTGGTGTCACCATCCACATTATCACATTCAACACTATTCCATGGGCATCAATGGACCTAAACCGAGCGGAGTTGAAAGCTGATCAAACATTCAACATCAACATTGCTAACCACGAATTTCAGTTGCCGACAGAGAAAATCGTCGTTCACCTCAATCAACAGGTAGTTTTCAGCGTCACTTCAAGTGATTTAACCTATGGTTTTGGGGTTTTCAGACCTGATAATTCAATGGTTTTCCAGATGCAAGTCGTTCCTGGCCACATCAACGACATCATGTGGAAATTTGCAAAGCCGGACATCTACACCATTCGCTCTACCGAATATTCGGGACCGAAAGGCGCTCAGATGATTTTACCCAATGCCATTGAAGTAGTCGAATAGTAATAACTCCTAAAAATCAACAAATATGAAATTTACAGATATATTATTGAATGGCGAACAAGGTTTATTTAAACCAAGTAGCCTTACACCAATGCAAAAATTACTACTCCGCTTCTTAGTAGTAGGTTTGGTATATTATGCTTTCGCAGTTATCGAAGGTATGATTATGCGTATGTATCAGGTTGCACCAATACCCGGAATCTCAGATGTCCAGTACTTTGCTATACTGACAGCACACCCATTAGTGGGGATTTTCGGATCGACTTACTCGATTGTTTTTGGTGCATTTCTGTTCCTTATTCCTTTCTTAATGAAAAAACCAATTTGGAGCTACAAACTGGCTAACTTGACATTTATCTTAATTGCCGTTGGAACATTGGTATTCTGGAGCGCAGGATTCTTAACACACTACGCTCCACTCTACACACTCTACTGGCCTTTGCCAGCCGATTTCACACAATTCAACCCATTGGGTGGCGTATTCTTTGTATTAGGAATCGCGTTAGTAATGGTTGGAACTGTATTTTTTGTAATCAACGTTTTCAAAACCATCACCTACACGCCTGAAGGTTGGGAGAAACAACCTGCTGGAAAATTGTTTGCTTCGGCAATCGGTGTGAGTGGTTTCACCAATTTATTCAAGAAAAAAGATAAACAAAAAGAACACTTAATCTCTTTACCTATCGCAGCAATTGCTCGTGGCACCGTTGATACAGCTTTGAATGCAGGAATCATTCTCTTTACTGGAGTGTTAATATTAATCTATTTGATTGCACACCTATTGGGGTATGATTTATCGAAAACAGCCATCGATGCCCTACTCTACAAAAACTGGTTTTGGTGGGGACTTGATTTGATAGCCGACGGATTGGTATTGATTTTCGTTGCTGGTACATGGTACTTACTTGCCATGTTGATTTCGGGCAAAAACCTCTTTATGCAAAACATTGCCCGTGCAGCCCTACTTATCGAATTGGTTGTTTCGTGGACCGTGTGGTCGCACCACTTGATGTCGGATCAAGCTCAACCTGGAATATTGAAAGTAGCCTCGGGTGAGATGGTGACCGCATTTGAGCTAATCACGCAAGGTTTAGCATTTTTTATTACTCTCGCTACCTTGTGGAGTGCTCGTCCACTCAAAATGACTAACGAACTAAAGTTCTTACTCGGAGGGCTTTTGGGCTTCGGATTAGCAGTTCCTGCGGGAATTATGCAAGCAGACTTGGGTTTGAATCGTATTCTGCACAACACACAATGGATTGTTGGCCCACACGTGCACGTGGCAATATTAGTTGGTTTGACCATGACACTCTATTCTGCGATATATCTGCTCTTTCCAATTGTTACCAATGGAGCAAAACTGTACAGCCAGAAATTAGCTAACTTCCACTTCTGGGCACATTTGATTGGTGGAATAGGAATGGGGGCATTTATGGGTATGGCAGGATTGAAAGGAATGCTTCGTCGCACGCTTTACTACCACGGTGAGTTTAACCTTTATATGATTTTGGCTGCCTTGTGTGGTTCACTGTTATTACTCGCATTTCTTGCATTCTTCTACAATATCGTTATGAGTGTTGGATTGAAGGGTGTTATCGGAATATTCACACCTTCGAAATTGGATGCGAAAGATGTCGTTCCTGTAGAAAATAGAGTTGATTAACATCTATAAAAGAGGGAGTATTTCGATAATAAGGAATGCTCCCTCTCATTTATTCAAGAGGAATCACAGAAATATTTTGCATTTATAAAAAATAGCATTACCTTTGCACCGCTTTTGAAAGCAAAAACAGGACGATTCGCTAGCTCAGCTGGTAGAGCACAACACTTTTAATGTTGGGGTCCTGGGTTCGAACCCCAGGCGGATCACGAAAAAGGAGGCTGTCTCAAAAGGGCAGCTTCTTTTTTTTTGATTATGCGGCAATTTTGGGA
>JBAXGL010000319.1:0-2747 GCA_037139375.1 Bacteroidales bacterium
TCAATCCATTTAGTTTTGACTTTTTCCATCCTATTAAAAAGATTGGCTTGTTGTTTCGCATCTAATTTCATGTTGAAAAATGCTGATTCAAAATCATGTCGATTGATTTTTTTCTTTTTCCCATTTAAAGTTAATGCTAAATCCTCGTCGTCTTGGGGATTCACTAATGCAGTAGATAACATATCATACGCCGGAGATAAGATTGGTCCGTTCGTTGGTTCGTAAATTAACGAAAAGTTCTTCAGATGCATATCGGCATTCCCTGTTAGAAAAGAGAATAACACCAACTCTGCAAAATTGACGATGTCCAATCCCGGATTTGTCGAATATTTTAAGATTACCTTTGCCACTTGTTCGTATGATGCCTGATATTTATGTTCAGTCTGTTTTTCGGTCAGCTGACACAGGTCTTCCATGTGTAATTTCCCGTTAGCAACCCGGTCAATTCGTTTTGTAATGTAAGCTAATTGACCTGATTGAAGACGAATAAGAGAATGGGGCACCACTTTTATTTTAGCTATTTCTGCCAAATGCATGGTTAAATCTTCCACTTCAGGCATTTGAGGATATCTTTCAGTTGGGGGCTTTAAGATGTAATTGCCCCAGAGCCCAACAATGGTAAAGCGTTTGGGATCCTTCTTATTCTCACCATCTGTCAGATTTAGAGATAGTTTTGGTTGCACTCCGGTAACAGTTAGCTGACTTTGTATAACCTGTAGAGCCAATTCTTTCATTTGACTTTCGTCGTAAAGTAATTCAGGTGGAATAGCTGACCCGAAAATCTTCTTGCTACATGAAGCATGAAAATCGACCTCT
Source organism: Bacteroidales bacterium (assembly GCA_037139375.1). Lineage (GTDB taxonomy): Bacteria > Bacteroidota > Bacteroidia > Bacteroidales > UBA7332 > CAXXIC01. Next base: position 817 of record JBAXGL010000319.1, read on the forward strand.
TTCTCGGATAACGGCTGATAACAATATAGACAATACATGGTAAAATTACAATTTAAGATTCGCTATTTTCAATAGGAAATACACTGACTGCGCCAATACAATCTTTGCAACAAGCTAATAACAGTCCCATTCTATCGCGAGGGTTAAGTTTCCAATTTGATTCAGCAATATCCAACAGCCATCCCTCGGGTATAAGTCCGTCGAAAAATGGAAATAAAATAGGGCTGTGGAACGCTTTTCCTTGCAAAGGAAGCGTCATACTTATCGGAATAGGATTGAGACTTTCGAGATAAGATTTATCATAGATAAAATGGAACCCATTCTCATCTTCTGAAAGAAAGCCTGCTTTAAGTTCATTGAATTTGATTTCAGCCGTCCTCATATCCTTTTATTCATTTGGGTTAATTTTTACTGGGCCTAATTGATGCCCAAACAACTGCAATACCTGATTTACTTTGTCTAAACGCAGAGTTGGTTTGCCTTGTTCCAAATCGCGGATAAATCGTAGTCCAACGCCTGCCTTTTCTGCCAACTCGGGCTGTGTCAGCTTGGCATTGTTTCTTCTTGATTTTACAAATTCATTTAATAGCATATCGTTTGAGAAATTATTGAAACGAATTACATTTATACCCTATCGGGTGCAAATATAGTGATTATTTTGATATTATACCATTTCGGGTATAGTTTATCATATTTATCCATATTTATACCTTATTGGGTATAGATTTAATTCTGGCTGGAGAAAGTTATAGTCAAATTATTGGCTATTTGTTGCAATATTTGCGTATATTTGATTTATATGAGACAAAATTTGTTGTTTATTGAAATCAACTTCATTAAATGTGCTATTTTTTGTAGTTTTTAAGCTTTAAATTAGCATTATTTGCATAGATATTCGTTTTTTATTCGATTAACTGTGTAAATATTGCTATATTTGCACAGTATTTCATCTTTAATATGTATGGAGAAAACGGATTTATTAAAACAATTTGGCATAATTCCTTTTGACAAGTCGACATTGTCTGGAGTTTTAAACCAATATAAGTCGCCCAAAGATAAAGTTTCTTCATTAGAAAAATCAGATGTCTTAATGCGGTTAAAACGAGGCCTTTATGTTGTATCTCCTAATTTTTTAAATCAGCCTTTATCCAAAGAGTTGATTGCCAATCATCTTTATGGTCCATCTTATGTATCTTTAGAATCCGCACTTTCATATTATGGATTGATTCCGGAACGAGTTCATGTAGAAAGATCAATGACCATCAAGCGAAGCAGAGATTTTAAGACTTCACTTGGAACCTTTAACTATGTATCTGTTGATAAAGAGTATTTCAAGATTGGTATTCGACAAGAGATTGTTGATAATAAATATGCATTTCTGATCGCATCGCCCGAAAAAGCCTTGTGCGATATGATAGTTTATACTTCTGGATTAAGATTGCAATCTGCCAAAGCAATGCGGCTTTACTTAGAGGAAGACTTGAGAATCGATTTATCGTTGATTGATGATTACCATATTGACATAATCAAAGAATGTATTAGTGTCAGCAAAAAGAGAAGAGAATTAACCCTGCTTTATAATTTATTACAACCATGAACGTATTTGACACGATGTTATCTCGATACGAGATAAAAACCAATGATGACTACACGAATGCACTCCATGAGGTGATGCAACAAATCACTTTAGCTGGGCTATATAGAGGTGGATTCTTTGAGCATGCTGCATTTTATGGAGGCACCTGTTTGCGTATTTTCCATCAACTTGATAGATTTTCTGAAGATATTGACTTCTCGTTAATGCAGCGAAATAAGGATTTTATGTTGGAGGACTATTTTCAACCCATAATTAATGAATTTACAGCGTTAGGAAGAGATGTGCTAATCAATAAGAAAGAAAAGAAGAATGAGTCTAACGTAGAATCTGCTTT
>JBAXGL010000320.1:0-2739 GCA_037139375.1 Bacteroidales bacterium
TATGTATCCAAACTTAAACTTACGACATACCGATTCCGGTAATTTCTTTTTGTTAGCAGGGCCTTGCGTGATTGAAGGCGAAGAAATGGCACTCAACATTGCCGAAAAAGCAGTGGCAGTGACCGACAAACTGAAGATTCCTTACGTGTTCAAAGGTTCGTACCGTAAAGCAAATCGCTCACGCAACGATTCTTTCACCGGTATTGGAGACGAAAAAGCGTTGAAAATTCTTCAAAAAGTGGGACAAACGTTCGGCATCCCGACCGTTACCGATATTCACTCCGCAGAAGAGGCTGCTATGGCTGCTGAATACGCCGACATTCTGCAAATTCCGGCATTCCTTTGCCGCCAAACCGATATTTTAATCGCTGCTGCCGAAACTGGTAAAGTGATTAACATCAAAAAAGGACAGTTTTTGTCGCCAGAAGCCATGCAGTTTGCAACTCAAAAGATTTTGGATGCCGGCAATCCGAACGCCATGATTACCGACCGCGGAACGATGTTTGGCTACTACGATTTGATTGTCGATTATCGCGGCATTCCTTCGATGCAGAAATTTGGCTTTCCGGTGGTGCTCGATGTTACACACTCGCTGCAACAACCCAACCAAACCAGTGGCGTGACCGGTGGAATGCCTCAGCTGATTGAGACCGTTGCTCGTGCCGGTGTTGTTGTAGGCGTGGATGGTCTGTTTATCGAAACGCATCACGATCCCAAAACAGCTAAATCTGATGGAGCAAACATGCTTCAACTCGATTTGCTCGACGGTCTTATGACAAGATTAACCGCCATTCGTCAGACGATTAACGCGTTTTAATGGTTCGCATCGGTTTACTCTCGGACACACACGCATGGTGGGACGATAAATACGTTCAGTACTTCAGCGATTGTGATGAAATTTGGCACGCTGGCGATATAGGCTCTGTTGAATTAGCAGACAGACTGGCAGAAATAAAGCCACTTCGTGCTGTTGTTGGTAATATCGACGGTCACGAGTTGAGGCGAATGTATCCTGAAAATCTCCGTTTCACGGTTGAAGGAGCCGATGTTTGGATGACGCACATTGGCGGTTATCCGGGAAAATATGCTCCTGGCATTCCACAAAAGCTGTACGGAAATGCTCCGAAGCTATTCATTTGTGGACATTCGCACATTCTGAGGGTGAAATTCGACAAAACATACAATATGCTCTACATCAACCCCGGAGCTGCAGGTAAGCAAGGCTTTCATCAACAGCGAACGCTGATTCGCTTTACGATAGATAAAGGCGATTTCAAAGATTTGGAAGTGATAGAGTTAGGTTAGGGTTGAGGGATTGAAGGTTTTTATTCGAAGTTATGAGAAGTTATATGGAGTTAAAGAATTAAAGAATGAAGATAATTAAATTAATTGTTTGGATGTGTTTGTTGAGCGGATTGTCTGCTCAAGCGCAGAGATCGCTAGAATTGCAATCGGTGAAGCGCACTCGTTATGCTGTAACAGCAAAATACGACTCTTTGGTCGATCCGAAAACCGTTCAACTGATTGAGAAATACAAAACACAGATGAACAAGCAGATGAATGAGGTAATTGGTGTGGCTCCTGCAGAGCTAGCAGGTGGTTTGCCAGAATCTCCTTTGCTCAATCTTACTGCTGATGTTTTGCGCGAAACTGGCTCAAAATTCACACCTACTCGAGTAGATGTTGGGCTGATGAATGATGGTGGTTTGCGCAATACTATTCGTATCGGCAATGTGACCGTTGGAAATATTTTCGAAGTCTATCCGTTTGATAATCAATTAGTCGTGCTTTCTGTAAAAGGGAAAGACCTTGGGGATTTATTTACGTACATCGCTAAAATTGGCGGAGCTGGAGTGAGCGGTGTGACATTGAAAATTCAGAATGGAGCTATTGCAGAATTGTATGTTGGAGCTTCTATATTGAATGAAGAGAAAACCTACACTGTTGCTACTATCGACTATTTGGCAGATGGTAATGATGGTATGCTAGCGCTTAAGAAGGCGATAGAAAGAAAATATACTGGATTGCTTATTCGAGACGTAATGATGGATTATGTCAGAAATTATACTAAACAGGGCAAAACGATTGTAGGGAATTTAGATGGTCGTATTTCAATTTTAAAATAGGAAACGAAAGATGAAAAAAATATTCAATATCGTCTTGATTGTGATTATTTCTGCCAATCTTTCTGCTCAGAAAAGATTGGTGATAGCGCACACTAATGATACACATAGTCAGATTGAGCCGACCTCGAAAAAGGCATCAAAGTATGCCGATCAAGGTGGTATTGCCCGTCGGGAAGCATTGTTGAAACAACTTCGGCAAGAAAATCCGTCGCTATTACTGTTCGACGATGGAGATTTTTGTCAAGGCACTCCATATTTCAACGCCTTCAAAGGTGAAGTGGAAATTGAAATGATGAATCGACTGAAATACGATGCCGGTACACTAGGAAATCACGAATTCGATAATGGAATTGCATCGCTAGCAAATGTATTGAAGCGAGCTAAGTATCCTATTTTAGCATCGAATTATGATGTTTCGAAAACGTTGTTGAAAACGTTAGTAAAGCCCTACACGATTATTCGCAGCAATGGATTGAAAGTCGGCGTTATTGGTATTTGTGTAAATCCTCAGGGACTAATTCCTGCCAAGAAATATGACGGAATGAGCTATCTGCAACCGATTGAGACCGCGAATCGATACGCAGAACTTCTGAAAAAAGAGAAAAAATGTGAT
>JBAXGL010000321.1:0-2737 GCA_037139375.1 Bacteroidales bacterium
GCAAAATAAGTTTGGGCGGCGGTCAAATTTTCTTTGGCGATCACGGTTAATTTTTGGCTCTATATGGATTCCAAGGTCTTTTTGTTAAACTGGGAAGATGGAAGTTATAACAATCAAAAAGTTAGTCAGCGAAGCGCAATGCTATGAAGCGATTAGAACACTGCGTTGGCAAGAAAATGTGAGTTGTCCGCATTGTAATAGCTTGGAAGTCATTAAGCGTGGTTATCATTCTAATCAGGCTTTTCGGCAAAGATATGAATGTAAAGCGTGTCAAAAACGATTCGATGATTTAACAGAAACGTATTTAGAGGGACATCATCAGCCATTGTCGGTGTGGATTTTATGCTTGTATTTCATGGGGTTGAATTTATCAAATGCACAGATTTCTCGTGAATTGGATTTGAACAAAGATGATTTGCAATTCATGACCGAGCATCTACGAACAGGAATTGATAAAAAAAAGCCTGAAATTCTATCTGGCGAAGTTGAATGCGATGAGCTTTATCTTGTGGCAGGTCATAAAGGGCAACCTGAAAAAGTGCGTGAAGCAGGCAGAGAGCCTCGTTGTCGTAGACTTAAAGGAGCCAGAGGTCGCGGTACGTTAGGATGCGGTCAAAAATAACTTCCCGAATTAGACATTTCTAACACCGACACGATAATTCCATTTGGGCAGATATTCATCACAAGTGATGTTCATATTCTGAATAAAATCAGCCGTACATTTTTTCCCAGTTTCATAAATGCCTGTCAAAACATCAACAGTGACTTTCAAACCCGAATTAGTTTTTCGGGTGCTGATTTAATTTAATGTGGAATTATACACAAACTTGAGTTCCAAATTGATCAACCTTTTCCCAAAACTGCTGCCATCGACCACCAGATTGAATTAAAGCTCGCAGTGACAAAATAACTTTTGAACCTTGAGGCTTCCAACGCATTCCTGAACAACACAGCCGTTGTTTGACCAGCGTTTTACAAGCCGCTTCGGTCACACCAGAGCCAATAGGTAAGTTTTGGAGGGTGTGATTTGCGTAATCCATCCGATGACGATTATTGGCAAAATAAGTTTGGGCGGCGGTCAAATTTTCTTTGGCGATCACGGTTAATTTTTTATTTTTGGCAAATGTTTCCATTTCTTTGAGGATATTGTCGATGGCTTGCTCATCGTGCTTGAGTTGTTTGCAGCGATCATTCAACCAGGCTTCGCGCTTAGGTTTGTCAGTTTTTCCAGGATAGGCTGCATGGGACACATTGGTTAAATACTCGGTCACATGAAAAAAATCGAGCAATTGAGCGTCGGTGAATTTTTCCAAAAAGCTCCAATTATTTTTAGCCCCATCAGCAATTCCAAGATAAATCGCTTTTGGATAGAGCTGTTTGATCTGCGTAATTTCACGCTCTAAGCGTTCCATGAAAGTTCCTTTTCCATATTCTGGAGCTTCACCGATGTAAATGGTGTGTTGCCTAATCCCTTCGACATCGTAAAGCGAAATAGCTCCCACCATGGCTTCTCGATAGCCATCATCGCGCATTAAAACATAAGCCCCGTCCATGCTAATGACAATGCTAGTAATCGCGCTGTCTAATTCTGGAACCGCATATTCCCATGTTTCTTCTTTTGCTAAAGCGATACTGCCTACCCAATCGGTCACGGCTTGCACATAGGAATGCGCTATTTTTCGATGATGATTATCCGCTAAATCTTGGCAGACCGCTGGGGCATTCATGATGGCGTATTTATGCGTTATTTGCCTTGCAAAACGTGGTGTGGCATTACGAATAATCCGAGCGTTATGTTCTAACGGACAGTAAATTCGTCCACCTTTTGAATTCTGATACACATAACGTGATACTTCTACTTCACCATAAGGTGTTTCGTAAACTTTAGGCGTTAAATCTCGTGCGGTGAATTTGACATTTCCCATTTGAATAGGACTGCCATCAGTATCAAATTTTTTAATCGCATACCCTGTTGCAGTATTTCCAACTTCGTTGCAAGCATCGAGAATTGCCTGTTCTGATTCGAGAAGTGTGCCTGTGATTCTCACTTTCACTTCTATCGTGAGTTCGTCACCATCAATTTGTGTAATTTTAGCCATTTGTTCATTCACATGTCTTGCAGATCGCATCTCCTTGGCGAATTATTCCATGATTCCACATTAAATAGAATCAGCACCCATTTGGATGACTTCCTAGTGATTTTTTCTTACAGGCTTTACGTTGTCCCAAGTTGTGTTTTTTCAATAATTTCTTTATCGAATTCCGACTGCATGGTGTTCCCATTTCAACTAATCGCAGACTGATTTCACCGCGCGATAAATTTGTCCACAAAACACCTTCTCGCATTGGATCGCCCGCTGTAAATTCAGCAAGTATTAACAAAAAATTCGCTTCTAATTGTGGGCATTTTCTGAGAATACTTTTCTTCCCGCCCCTTTTTTTCGGATGCGACCTTTAGCGACATCTTCTGTTTTTTCTAATTCTTCCATTCCACGACGTATTGTTTTGGGGTCAATTCCAAACAATTTTGAAATGTAATCTGTTCCGCCATGCGCGAGTTTTTCAACTTCAATTGCGGCATAGCGACGTTTGTCTTTTTCAGACAACGTCTCAAATAATCGCTGCATTTTAAGTTCGATATTTTTTTCGTAGCCCATCATTCTTTGAAATCGTAATGAAAAATATTTGGCTAGATTATCTCATTTCAATTCAAATAATCGGGAATTTATTTTTGACG
>JBAXGL010000322.1:0-2727 GCA_037139375.1 Bacteroidales bacterium
CCCAAGTGGGCTTTTGATATCATCAAAGAGATTGAGACTCAGGTGGAGTATTCGAAGTGGCTGAAAGCAGGCAAACCTTGTCCGCCAAACCATTCGGTAAAGCGGGTTGCCATTCGCAAATATCAGAAAGAATCGGGATACAAAACACTTGTGGAAACGGGGACTTACATGGGCGATATGATTTATGTACAGATAAATTATTTCGACGAACTCTACACCATCGAACTCTCTGAGCACTATTATAAATTGGCGGTTGAACGATTTAAACGCTTCCCCAAAGTGAAGCCTTATCACGGAGATTCAGCCACAAAATTAGGCGAAATAACACCCAAACTGAATGCTCCGGCAATCTTTTGGCTCGATGGACACTATTCGGGTGGACTCACAGCAAAAGGGGCTTCGCAATGTCCGGTTTTCGGCGAACTGGATGCGATATTGGCAACTCCTCACAAACACATTATCCTAGTTGACGATGCACGGTTATTCACTGGCGAGAACGACTACCCAACCATCGAAGAGGTGAACCTTTATTTGCAAGGGAAAAGCATCAAATTTGATTTCAGCGTTGAAGACGATATTATTCGTATAGTTTTGAAATAGAGATCATTAAAGTGAATCAGAATCACGTGGAAGAGATAAAACCGGTTGTTAGCGTGCTGATGGTAACATACAATAGAGAACAGTACATCCGGACTGCACTCAAAAGCGTGTTACGTCAGAAAACAAGTTTCCCCTTCGAAATTATCATCTGTGAAGACTGTAGCACCGATAATACGTTAGCAATTTGTAAGGAATATGCCAATAATTTCCCGACAATCATCAGCCTTATTGTTAACGAACAAAATTTAGGTTATCAACGCAATAATCTGAAATGTTTGAAAGCTGCCAAGGGAAAATATATTGCAGTCTGTGATCCCGATGACTATTGGATTAGCAAAAACAAACTTCAAATCCAATTCGATTTATTAGAACAAAATCCTCAATATTCGCTTTGCTTTCATCGAGTTCTCAATTATTACGAAAATGACGGCAGTAAAAGTTTGTCTAATGGTTCAGAAAAGAAAGGAGTCTATACGCAAATTGATCTTTCAAAAAAGAACTTCATCGCAAATGTTTCTTGTTTTTTTAGAAATAAAATATTTGATTTGCCTGTTGGAATTGAAGAAGTTACAAGCGTAGATTATGTTTTCAGTATGCTATGCGGTGAGAAGGGAGATTACTTCTATATACCCAAAGTTATGGCTGTTTACAGAAAAAGTGAAAGTAGTATTTTTGTTGGGAAAGATCGAGCAAAAGGATTGTTAATGTCATATAATGTCAGGCAATTTCTAATAAAACTCTTTTCAGGTGAAGATGTGATAGTTAGTAATCTAAAATTAGCCTCTGCCAATATATTGTACGGTCTATACAAACACTATAAAAGTGAATCAGACGGCGAAAAATCAGCTGAAATTTTGGAAAAAATTAAGTCAGAATACCCTGATTTTTGGAACAATTCAGAGAGCAATCCCAGATCGACCCTACAAGAAAGATTTCTTAGACAAGTAAAACAAAGTTTGACGTTATGCAGAAAACAAGTTTCCAAACTATTTCCTTTGCCTAAAATTCGATGACCGAAAACTCTCTAAAAAAGAAAACAGCCATTGCCATTGCGTGGAGCAGCTTCGACAAAATCGGGACGCAGCTGGTCTTTTTTGTCATTGGCATCCTGATGGCGCGCATGCTATCGCAGACCGAATATGGATTGGTAGGCATGCTTGGCGTTTTTTCTGCGCTTTCGTCGGTGTTGATCGATGGTGGATTTTCTTCTGCATTGATTCGAAAAACAAATGCCACCGAGCAAGATTACAATTCGGTTTTCTATTTCAACATCGGACTAAGCAGCACCATCTATTTGATTCTTTTCTTTAGTGCGCCGGCTATCGCTCAGTTTTTTCATCAACCAATATTGATTGCACTTTCGAGAGTTATTTTTCTCTCTATTATCATCAACTCGCTTGGATTAATCCAGGCGACCTTGCTTGCTAAACAGATTCGGTTCAAACAAAATTCACTGTCGAATGTGCTTTCGCTCTTTTTCTCAGGCATGGTGGCGCTATTTTTGGCGTATCGGGGTTACGGCGTTTGGGCGTTGGTTTGGCAAAATGTTACCGCCACGTTTTTTCGCGTCAGTCTGCTTTGGATTTTCGGAAAATGGTATCCGAAGCTGATTTTCAGTCTGTCGTCGCTCAAAGAACAAATTCATTATAGCATGGAAATGACGTTGGCGGGCTTCTTGGGAACGATTTTTCAGAACATCTACTCATTGATTATCGGTAAATTTTTCCCAATCATCCAATTGGGGAATTTTACGCAAGCTTCGAAGATGAGCGATATGCCCATCAATACGCTGAGCGGTTCGATTTACAATGCCACTTTCCCGATTTACAGTGCCATAAAAGACGATGCTGAGCGACTCAAACGCGCATTCCAAAAGACCATCCGCTTTACTTCATTCATCACTTTCCCAGTGCTGATAGGGCTTGCATTTATTGGTCCGAATGTGCTCGAAGTACTTTTAACGAAGAAATGGGAAGGATCGTTTGTCTATTTTCAACTGCTTTGCCTGGCTGGTATTCCTACCATTTTCACGGCAATCATTCAGAATTTTATTCGAATCAACGAACGCGTCACGATATTTATCTACTTCGAACTCGCCAAAATTGGCATTCTGATAGCAGCGTTTCT
>JBAXGL010000323.1:0-2726 GCA_037139375.1 Bacteroidales bacterium
TGTCGGAGTTTTTCTGCGGAACCATGTCGAGGTGTGCTTGCAGCACCACTTTTTTACGGTTCTCCATTCCTTGTGTGGCTGGTTTGCAAATGAGCACATTGCCTGCAGCATCGGTTTTGGTCTCTAAACCAAGTTTGTTGCCAAAATCGACAACATATTTTGTAATCTCCACCAAATGATGCGATGGGCGTGGAATTTGCGTGATGTCGTTGAATATCGTCCACAACGCTTTAGGATTCAAATCTGTTAATTTCATACTTTCTCTTTTGTTTAAATATAATGCACTGCTAAGTTAAGAAAATGATTGAATGTCTTGTTAAAAATAGAATAAAACAATAATAGAACGCTGATTAACGCTGATGTAGCGGATTTTAATTCAACTACGTTGAATTAATTTTCCGAACTAATCTCTAATCTGTCTCAAACCCGTTTGATTTATATCCGTGCTTATCCGCCTAATCCGTATAATCCGCGTTCTATTCTTTTTTGTGAAATCCGACACTAAATTTATCTTATTGCTTATCTCGCTAAATTACTCAATATTTATCGTTTCTCGATCAATTTTCGATGTTCCTGTCACTAAAAACGCATAAATACCCGTTGCAGCATTCATCAACGTGCCCATTGTATGCACAATTAGAGCAAAAGCAGCAGCTTCTGTTTGTCCCACACCATAGAAAACCATCGTAGAAATCACCATAAAATGCCACGGTCCGATACCACCCTGCACAGGCAAGCCAAATGCAATGGTGCCCATCACAAAAATAGCCAAACAGATGCCAATTCCCAAATTCGCCGTATAATCGAAAGCGAAAAAGCAGACATACAATTGAACGAAATAGGTGACCCAAATCAGCACCGATAAAAAGATAAATTGTCCTTTATGTGGTAAAATAATCAACGTTTTCAATCCAATCCACAACTCGTGGAGCAGCATTTTCACCTTCAAAAAGATCTTGGATTGATTTATTTTCCTGTAAATAAAAGTCACTGCGACTAAACCGATAGCCGTAACCAAATAAAACAGACCCACATCGATTTTGAAACTAAAGGGGAGATGAAGATGAATATGCTCCTTAATAAAGTCGGAGAAAACATCCATCATCGTAAACATAGCGACCAAAATCATCAAACCCACCAAAAGCAAATCGACGATTCGTTCGGAGATTAATGTGCCAAAAACTTTCGTGAAACTGATTTTTTCTTTTCGGGAGACGTAGATACACCGCCAAACCTCACCCAAACGAGGAAAAACAAGATTTGCACCATAATTGATAAAGACAGCATTGGTGAGGGTATAGACTGATGGATGGACACCCAACAACTTAATCAACATTTGCCAACGAATGGCACGAAGTACATGACTGAATATACCTATAATAATGGAAAGAACCAACCAATGATAAGCAACATCGTGCTCTAATATTTTCCATATTTTACCAAAATCCATCCCTCGATAGACCCACCAAAAGATAAGCACTCCAAATGTAAGCGGCAATACGATGCGAAGAATCTCTTTTACCTGTTTCATCTGTTTATAATTCATTAAATAGGTCACATGGAACTCGCACATGAACATTAACTACGTTGATTTTCAATTTCCTTGTGTGTCAATATTTGTTTGTTGTGGTCGTTTCATCAAACTTTTAACAAATGTAGAATATATGCGGTTTGCGTTATTATTTTGTGTTATTTTGCAAAGATAATATTTCAGAGAGATTCACCTCCTCCGAAAGCACAAAAGATTTAAAACAGTCGTTGAATGTATAAAGTTCGCCCGAAAAAGTTCCTCGGACAGCATTTCCTTAAAGATTTGTCGGTTGCCGACCGAATAGCTGAAACCCTTGATGAGTACAAAAACATACCTACGTTGGAGATTGGTCCAGGAATGGGTGTGCTCACCAATTTCCTTTTAGATCGAGGTCACGACCTCACTGTGGTCGAAATCGACCGCGAATCTGTCCCTTATTTACAAGAACATTTTCCACAATTGGATGGAAAAATCATCGAAGCCGACTTCCTGAAAATGAATCTCGACAACCTGTTCGAAGGTTCGTTTTGTGTGATTGGCAATTACCCTTACAACATTTCGAGTCAGATATTTTTCAAGGTGATCGACTACAAAGACCGCATACCATGTTGTAGTGGAATGATTCAGAAAGAGGTGGCTGAGCGTATGGCGGCTGGTCCGGGAACCAAAACCTACGGAATACTAAGCGTGTTGATGCAGGCGTGGTACAACATCGAATACCTATTCACGGTTTCGGAGCAAGTTTTCGACCCACCGCCCAAAGTGAAATCTGCCGTTATCAGAATGACACGCAACGATGTAACTCAATTGGCTTGCAACGAAAAACTGTTTAAAACTGTCGTAAAAACGGCTTTCAACCAACGTCGCAAAACGATGCGCAACTCGTTGAAAGTGCTTCTGGGGAAAGAGTGCGAGATTTTTCCGTTGCCCATTTTCGACAAACGCCCCGAGCAACTTTCGGTGGCGCAATTTATCGACTTAACGATCCTAATCGAGAAAGCGATGAATTCAACCCCAAAAAATGAGATTTAAAACACTTTATCATGTAAAAATAGACGAAACATACCCAAGTTAAGATATTTTTACTTTATTTTGTAGTCACAATTTAATTGCATTTACAAAACACATTACACATGAAACGAGTATAAAAAACGGACGTTCACCAAAGTTGGTGAGAATCTGCTATACGAGTTCC
>JBAXGL010000324.1:0-2713 GCA_037139375.1 Bacteroidales bacterium
CATGCTGATGGAACGAGAAATCAGGCTGAATGCCTTCATTTTCAGTAATCTTTATTTCATTTGCAACTGCTGAGAATACACGGTCAATACCTTCTCTGTTGTTTTGTAACAACGAGCTGTAAAGATGCGCATTGGCTATCCAAAGTAGATTTTGACCAGTAGCTGTTTTGCCACTGAAATCATAGTATGTTGGCTTTACGCCCATGTTGAGAAGTGATGTAATTTTCAGCTTGAGTGAAGTAGGGATTTTGTCTTCGAGCAGTAAACATGCTGGTCCCATATACAATGGAACGCCTACAGCATTCCACCAATAGTTGAGACTAACTGGCTTCGTTATTGTCCAAAATCCCATTGCTTCCAGCACTCTTTTACTTATTATTGTATCACCGTAGTACTTACTTCGCTTATCATTCAGCAGCTCAGAAAGTTTTAGAATTCGCTTCCAATGCAAAGCGGGTATCCATCGTGCATGAGAGTTATCCGTATAGTCAATATCACTCCAACTACCTTCATCAGTAAGTTTTTCGAGAAGTATTTTCACATCATTATCAACATCAAAATTGTTGATAGTAAAATCCTCAACTTTAAACTTATCTGATAAGATATGGCTTTTTAGGTTTTGTTTGAAAAGAGAAAGATCTGTGTCGCAATTTTGAGAGAAAACACTTGCACCCAAAAAGAAGTAGACAAAAAGAGTATGAAACTTTCTCTTCATTTTACTAGTACTTGTTAATTTATGACAAATTTAAAACTTTTACGGTAAGTTCCTTCAATTTGAAGTATGAACATTCCTTTTGAAAATTGATTTTTTACAATATCAAAAGTGTGTACCCCTTCATTCATCGCATTTTTATTGAGTATTTTTATCAATCTTCCTTTAGAGTCGAATATCGAAATTCTTGTAACTTTTTTGAAAGTATTATTTACTTTTAAAAGATAGGCATGGTCATTGAAACAAAGTACCAATGATTGATTTTCAATATTCTTTTCAGAACTTGCCCCCACATCTTTTTTTATACTAATCGTTCCACCATCTGGTACAGCACTAAATTTTATGATCCCATTATTTTCTGTAAAAGGAATGTTTATTGAATTTTGAGAGATAGATTCAATACTAAAGGCAGGTTCATTGAGCAGAATGGTAAGTGGTTGATTGAAAATGGCATTGTCCAAATTATCGGTGAGGTTCAAAGTCCAATCGGAGGCATTTTCATTTATTGCAGTTAGAGTAGCAGCTCCTACATTGCGTTCGTGATGGTATTTTGACGCATTACCAAATGGAGTAATCCATAAGTCCTCACTTCTTGAAGCAATGGTGTCGATATGTTGCTGGAAAAGTTCAGTTGTTACATTATTATAACCACCTGCCTGATTTATGGCATGGTAGTATGGGCTAAACCAACCATTGACTTTAATGATTTCTGTAATAAAAGTTCCAATATTTGCTTTGGTAGTAGTACTTGCCATTAGAATCCCCCCACTTTGGAGATAATAATCCCTTCCAAAAGCGCTAAACCAAGTATTTGCAAAATGTGTGTACGCATCGCCATTTGTGGTACCGGCGGTAGTATTACGGGCTGCAAAGTAGTATTTTTTTGCTACACGACGCACTATGGAATCGCTGCCACCGCCACCTTTACCAAAAGGCCAGCTTATGGAAAGTGAGGTTTGACCAGTAAGATTAGCCATGATAGCATCGTGCGAATTTTTCAATTCCTTTTCAATTTCAACTTCTTTTTGTGGCTGAGCGAGCGACGGAAAATTTAAGTCAGTTGGGTGCGAAACAGAGTGACTACCAACTTCATGACCATCATTTATAGCCGTCTGAAGTACAGACCATTGCGAACTTGCAGTATTCGTTATTACATAGAAAGTGCCTTTCACTCCTTTGGCATTCATAATGGGCAAAGCAGTGGAAAACTGTCCGGGTAAATTGTCGTCGAAATTAACTGAAACGGCTGCTTTTTTATCGTCGAACCACTTGGCAATTTGATAGGTTGGTTGGGTGATTTCGGAATAAGCTGATTGAAAAGTGATAAGCAGAAAGAGTGATAGAATGTTTCTGGTTTTCATGTATGTGTAATTTAAAGTATGCTGTAGTTTTTAGACGAAAAAAACAGATAAAAACCTCAAAAAAAGTTCTTTTTTTAAAAGATTGAAATTCAAGCTTTACTTACATATTACTTTCCCATTTCAAACACCAATTCTCCTCCGTCCACGATGTTCTTGAAATTGAGTTTGTAATCTTTTATCTCTTTGCCGTTCAGAGTGATTTTCTTGACCAGTATATTTTTGTCTGACAAATTATTCGCAATGATGATGAATGTTTTCCCATTTTCAAGATTTATTTTCGCTTCTTTCACAAAAGGTCGTCCTATGTCGAACACCCCTAAAGCTGGATTGACAGGATAAAATCCCAAAGTGGTGAGAATATACCACGCCGACATTTGTCCGCAATCTTCGTTACCAGAATAACCATCGGGCTGATTGGAATACATTTCGGCCATAATTTTGGTCAGGCATTTCTGGGTTTTTGCGGGTTGTCCAGCATAGTTGTAGAGATAAGCTACGTGATGACTTGGCTCGTTGCCATGGGCGTACTGACCTATCAATCCACTAATATCACGTTGTCCGCCTATTACTTCCGAATTCATTGTGAAAAGTGAATCTAACTTAGCACCAAACATAACTTTTCCGCCAGTGAGAGTTACCA
>JBAXGL010000325.1:0-2705 GCA_037139375.1 Bacteroidales bacterium
ATGAAAAAAGCAATCGTCATAGGTGCCACATCGGGCATTGGTCGTGGGGTGGCAACGCTACTCGCGA
Organism: Bacteroidales bacterium; assembly: GCA_037139375.1. Taxonomy (GTDB): domain Bacteria; phylum Bacteroidota; class Bacteroidia; order Bacteroidales; family UBA7332; genus CAXXIC01. Next base: position 68 of record JBAXGL010000325.1, read on the forward strand.
CCAACGGCTATCGGGTGGGCATTACCGGACGAAGGGAGCTGTTTTTGCAAGAGCTAAAAGCAGAAAATCCCGATGCGTACGTAGTTCGGGTATTCGACTTGACGAACGTAAACGACATCCCGCAACACCTCGATGCTTTGACTCAAGAGCTCGGCGGGTTGGATTTGTTGCTCATCAACTCCGGCACTGGACATCGAAATCCGACGCTCGATTTCTCCATCGAAGAGCCTGCCATACTGACCAACGTGCACGGCTTTACCGCGGCTGCCGATTGGGGATTCAACTATTTCCAAAAACAAGAATTCGGTCATTTGGCTGTGGTAAGTTCCATTGCCGGAATACGTGGAAACCGCTACGCACCAGCTTATGGCGCATCGAAAGCCTACCAGATGAGCTACATGGCTTCCCTTCGCCATAAAGCCGACAACCTTAAACTCGACATCGCCCTCACCGACATTCGCCCCGGATTTGTGGACACCGCCATGGCACAGGGTGATGGCATCTTTTGGGTGGCTTCGGTAGAAAAAGCCGCTACGCAAATCGTCTCTGCACTGCTAAAGCGTAAGAAAACTGTCTATATCACCCGCCGTTGGAGAATCGTTGCTTTTCTCCTGCCTCTTATTCCAAATTGGATTTATAATCGTATATGAATTTCCGAGTCTTTATCAAAATCAAAAAAAGAAAACTCTATATTTGAAATTGCGCAAGTAAAACAATAGCTGCAAATATAAACGAACGAGAGTAACAACAATAACGAGACTGAAGAAATGGTAATTAACACAACTTTTAATGTTTACACAGATGCAAATGGCGGTGACCCAGACAGTACAAGTCCAACACTTCGAGCATATCATAAGTTTCTGTGGAATAAACCTTTACCAATCGGAGGCAGATTTGAACTAACCGACAAGAAATTTGGAGCATATTTATTTCATAAATCAGAACTTGGAGAATTTTTATTAGGAAGTGATGCAATTACACATTCCTACAAAAACCACAAACGTAAGAGTTGGCTAACACAACAAATTCAAGATGAAGTGAAAGAATTATTTGACACAGGTTCGACAATTGGAGCATATACACTTTTTCCAAACAACCGAGTAGACGGTAAACATACAATAAATCAGGCTCGTGGAGTAAACAGCTTGATAGACGACAGATTTGATCTGACTTTAGAATGCATAAGACTTTTTTATTTGGGCCAACAAAGTCCACTTTTCGACACTATCTTGAGATATAAAAATTTCTTCGACTTGTTTGAAAATTTTAAAGGTTATATCACCTTCTTTTTGTTTGATGACCTTGTTGATGAAAACGAAAACATTAAGTTTTACTTGCCATTTGACAACTTTATAACAAAACCAACATTTATGGAGATAGACGAATATTTAGTCTATAAAAAGGGAGTTATGAACTTCATTCGATCACGAAACAATAGAATAGACAATTATGCGAAACAAAAGACAGCAGAACAGAATACCAGCCGCTAACATTTTCTGAATGCAATGCCCACCATCACTTGTCGCAAGTTTAACAAACTGCAACTGATAAATAAGACACAATCCTCTTTCCATATCTCCTTCCAACAAATTTCATTCTACAATAGCCCCTAAATCTGCCAATTACTTGCTTTTCGAAATAATTTCACCAACAGTGATACTATCATGCGCAATTTTATAAATAAAACCGTCTATCCTATTTCGGCAAAACAATTAAATGGTGGCATTACCTGAGACTGATTTTCGATCATTCACTTTTTATTAGTCACTGAATCAACAATTTCGGCAAATAGAAATATATTTGCAATTGCAAATCATTTTTTAATCAGTTTACACCCAAAAACCTACAATTTATGGATCAAAAAAGCATAGACGCCCTCGTACAGTTTCAGGTGAATGAAATCACCGAAAGCATTGTGTATCGCAACCTCGCGAAATTGGAGAAAAATCCGGAAAATAAAAAAGTGCTCAACTACATCGCCGATGAAGAGCTGAAACATTACTCTATTTTGAAGAAATTCACCAACCAGTCGCCCAAAGCAGATATGAAAAAAGTGTGGCGTTTCACACAGATTTCGAGAATATTTGGTGTCACTTTCGGCATCAAACTGATGGAGCGCGGCGAAGTGCATGCACAAGGCAGCTACGGCAGCTTTGGCGATTATCCCGAATTGATGCAAATTGCCAACGAAGAGGGCGACCACGAGAAAGAACTCATCGGCATGATCGACGAAGAGCGGCTCACCTACATGGGTTCGGTGGTTTTAGGGTTAAACGATGCGTTGGTGGAACTCACCGGAGCATTAGCGGGCTTTACGCTGGCACTCAACAATCCGCACCTGATTGCGTTAACTGGAAGTATTACGGGCATTGCAGCAGCACTGTCGATGGCTTCGTCGGAATACTTCTCCACCAAGTCGGAAGGTGGCGATAAGAGCGCTATCAAAGCATCGATTTATACAGGAATAGCGTATTTGATAACTGTTATTCTATTGATATTGCCATTCTTATTGCTGTCGAATATTTTTCTTTCGTTAGGTATCACAATTTCGACTGCGTTGGTTATTATTGCGGTCTTCAATTACTATTATTCGGTAGTCAAAGACGAAAGTTTCAAGCACCGCTTTATTGAAATGGCA
>JBAXGL010000326.1:0-2685 GCA_037139375.1 Bacteroidales bacterium
AAAGCAATGCTAGTGACCAGTTCGCGAGCAAATGCAGTAAAATACAAGAAAGCGTTTGACGAGTATCTGCATAAAATAAATAGTCCGTACAAATCTATCGTCGCATTTTCGGGTGAGGTAGATGGGCAAACAGAGGCTAGTTTAAACGGATTTTCAAGTGCATCTATCCCTGTAGAATTTGAAAAGAACGAATACCGCTTTTTAATCGTTGCAAATAAGTTTCAGACAGGGTTTGACCAACCGCTTTTGCATACGATGTACGTGGACAAAAAGCTGGGTGGCGTGAATGCTGTGCAAACCTTATCGCGACTGAACAGAAGCCATCCGCTTAAGAAAGACACGTTTGTGTTGGATTTCGCAAACACAGTCGAAGAGATTGAAAACGCTTTCAAGCCCTATTATGAAAGTACAATTCTTGGTGAAGCTACCGACCCCAATAAATTGTTTGACCTGCAGGATGCGCTGGATAATTATCAGGTTTACACCAAAGTACAAGTCATTGAGTTTTCGAATAAGATTTTAGCGAATGTGTCGGTAGACCAACTGCATGCCATTTTAGATTGTGCATCGGCTATTTTCAGAGATGAGCTAACGGAGGAGGCACAAGCAGATTTTAGAGCAAAAGTCAAAACCTATGTCCGCTTGTATATTTTCCTTTCTCAAATCGTTCCGTTTGAAAACCCTTACCTCGAACGGTTGTATATCTTCGTCAACCATTTGCAAAACAAATTAGGCGGCGAAACTCCGGTCGATCTAGCGCAAGGCATCTTAGATAATATCGACATGGATAGCTACCGCCTGCAATTAGAGGCAACTACCAATATTGCAATGGAGCAAGGGGCAGAATTAAAGCCGATTCCGACAGATATGCGAGGAAGCACAAACCAACCTGAGATAGATAGGCTTTCGAGTATTCTGCAAACATTCAACGACAGATACGGCACGCAGTTTGAGGACGTGGATAAGGTGAGACTAATGGCTGAAAGCGTGGCAAATGATGTGGCAAAAAATCAAGAACTAATTACCTCGATTCGGTTTTCTGATGATCAGAATGCACGAATAACGAGCGACAAGGTTGTTGGGGAAGAATTACTTAAACACATCACGACCAACTTTGACCTTTATAAGTTGTATTCAGACAACAAGGAATTTAAAGAGGACTTTTCGGCAATGATGTTTGGTATGGTGAAAGAGATTTTTCATCGGGGCATGAGTGTGTAGTGAAGCTGTATTGATTGGTTTTAAAAGCAGGATAAACTTTACTCTATACAAATCGCATGATTTGAAATATATCTTCTAAACGCTAAATATCATTTGACAAATTCAGAATAATTCTATTTATTAACAATAAATTCTATATTATGGCAAGCTTTGATTTTAGAGACTTACAATACTATGTAAGCAAATATTTTTCGGATAAGAAGAATTATGTTGTTAAACTAACTTCCGATGAAGGCAATGAAATATTTGGGCAACCATTTAATTTAATTGCATTTGACGACCAGGGCATAGCTCATGGTATATTTACAATGCATTATGTTGATCAATTGGATGAGCTAGAAGAACAGGGAACTCCCTTAAAAGCAGGACTAGCGATTCAAAATACGTGGATTTGCTTAACATCGGAAATGTATGAAAAATGCAAACATAAAATTGACGAGTTTACGGGAGTTTTAATTTATACTAGAATCTCAAATGATGAGTATAAAGTTGTCAAACTTAAAAATGCTGATCGTCAACATGAATACTTCTTCACACAAGAAATGCTTTTGTCTTTGTTGAAAATTCAAAGTGAAGATTTCATGCGAGAGAATACAAATAAACGGGATATTAAAAGACTAAGAAGGTCAGGGATTAATATATAGACGCGCTTTTCTAAAACTAATCAATAAACCAGAATACGGTATTCAAATTTACAATTTTCAAAGTCCATAAACCTTAATAATAAGGGGAAATAGAACCAGCATATTGCTTAATGCAAATTTTGAGAATCACATAAATGTTCAAAAGGTCTAAACACCCCTACAATGAGAAAAATTAAGATTCATAAAACTGAAAGTATATTGTCGATTGAAAAGTTTGAAAATAAATTAGTTGCCTCTTTAGCACTTCAATTTGCAGAAACAGAAAACGAATTAGAAGAACTTTATAATTTTGGGATGGAGAAATTTGAGGAATATAAAAATAATCTATCTGAAATCGATTTTACCAGTTTTTCAGCTTGGAATATTAAGCAAGATATAGCAAAATTTCAACGAACTAAGTTATCATGATCCTTCGGTGACGTGATATTTTAAACTTGTCTTTTGTTTTAAATTTCAATTTCGGAGTGAGAGTTCAAATCAACCAGAATGTATAGTAGATTGACAATAGGCTCAATTTTTGATTATTGCACCTGAAATAACAGCTTCAATAAGGGCAATATCGGAATGAACCGTGTAGACAATGGTTAATTTCTTAAATGTGATGGATCTGGCGTTTAAGCCGTATTTCAGAATGTCAGATTTGGTGGATATTGAGATGGATTCTGCAAAGCTTTCTAAAGAGAAAATTGCATCATACAATTGAATCAGGTATTTTTCGGCAGTTAGTGGGGCTTTGTAAGCTTGTGAAATGTGGTCAACTATCTTAAATATATCGTTTTGTGCCGCATTTGATATACGAACAACATACTTCTTCATCGAG
>JBAXGL010000327.1:0-2680 GCA_037139375.1 Bacteroidales bacterium
TAACTTAATATAATGATTGTAGATCTTAGACCCTGAGAAATAAGGATATTTTTTTCAATAATAGATAATCCGCCTATAAAGATTAAATCTACTAATCCTTAAATACCCCATCAATTTACGAGAAGAATCTTGTTCGAAAGACATAAAATCCTTGTCATTTTAAGCAATTTCAGAGCAAGTTTTGAGCAACTTGCACTAAAAACAGAAAAACCTCCACCTGCTAATAAATAATAAATCTTCTATTCAGCTAAAAACAGGAGGAAAAACCGGAAGGAAAGGAGTCATTTTCGAGGATAATCTTGTGCAAATGTTGTATAAATCGGTCTAATTTGCCCGACATTAAAAAATAAACCCCTGACAATCAAAAGATTATCAGGGGTTAGCAGTACCCAGAGCCGGGATCGAACCGGCATGGAAGTGAATCCACTGGTGTTTGAGACCAGCGCGTCTACCAATTCCGCCATCTGGGCAATTTGCGGTGCAAAGGTAGGTTTATTTTTTGGAAATTCAAACTGAGGTTATCTCTTTTTTAGAAATAATCACAATTTTGCTATTGTTTTAGGATAAGATGCTATCTTTACAACCCAATTTTGTTTAAATGAATATTTTATAAACCTATTATATTGTATTTGCATGGAAAATAATTATTGTGTAATAATGGGAGGCGGCATTGGAAGCCGTTTTTGGCCTTTTAGTCGCACAAACTTACCCAAACAATTTCTCGATTTCTTTGGTACAGGGCGATCGCTCTTGCAAATGACGTATGATCGTTTTGCGAAAATCATGCCTAAAGAGAACATACTTATTGTTACCAACGAAGGTTATGCTGCCCTTATTAAAGAGCAGTTGCCCGACATTTCTGACGCGCAGATTCTGCTTGAGCCGGCTCGTCGAAACACTGCTCCTTGTGTTGCATGGGCATCGTACCACATTCGTTCTTTGAATCCGAACGCGAACATTGTTGTAGCTCCGTCAGATCACTTGATTTTGAAAGAAGAGGAGTTTGCTGCTTACATTCGCGAAGGACTTGCGTTTGTGAAAGAAAACAAAGCTTTGTTGACATTAGGTATTACACCAAGTCGTCCTGAAACCGGATATGGCTATATTCAAATAGGTGAAGATGTGAATGAAAACATCAAAAAGGTGAAAACATTTACTGAAAAACCGAATCTTGAATTGGCAAAAGTGTTTCTTGAAACAGGTGAATTTTTCTGGAATTCTGGAATTTTCCTTTGGAATGTAAAAACCATTATTAGCGAGTTCGAATTGCAGCTTGCTGATATTGCAGCTCTTTTCGAAAAGGGCGCTTCGGTTTACAATACTGATGGCGAACAAGCGTTTATCGACGAAAATTTCACTGCATGTCCGAATATCTCTATCGACTACGGCATTATGGAAAAAGCGCAAGATGTGTCAGTTTTGTGTGCCGAGTTCGGATGGTCAGATTTGGGTACTTGGGGTTCGTTGGATGATATTTCGCCAAAAGACGAACAAGGAAATGTATCGCTTAAATGTGAAACGTTGACCTACGAATCTGAATCGAATATTGTAGTGCTTCCTAAAGGTAAGCTAGCGGTTATTCAGGGACTTAAAGATTATATTGTGGTGGAATCTGGCAATGTGCTTTTAATTTGCCAAAAAGAGGAAGAGCAACGTATTCGTCATTTTGTGACTGATGCTAAGATGAAGTTGGGCGAAGAATACGTTTAGTCTTCATTCAAAATAATTCAGAAAAACGGGGAGATTCAATCAAGAATTTCCCCGTTTCTGTTTATGCATTTAGTGTTGTCCAACCTTGAGCTTGCAGTGTGATTTCACTTCCGTCACGCGTAACGAGGCATCGTCCGAGTGATTCGTTGGCGATATGCCCTATCACACGGACGCCTTTGATTGCTTCAATGCGGCTGTGCAACTCGAGTGGTACGGTGAATAGTAATTCGTAATCCTCGCCTCCATTGAGTGCTGCTGTCACGAGATTCATGTTGAATTCTTCGGCCAAAATTGCCGTTTGATAATCAATGGGGATGCGTTCTTCATAGATTCGGCAACCGACTTTACTTTGGGTGCAAATATGGAGTAACTCAGAAGATAAACCATCCGAAATATCAATCATCGAGGTAGGCACAATGTCGTTTGCAGCGAGTTCTGCCACTATATCCTGACGAGCTTCGGGTTTCAACTGACGCTCGAGCAAGTACTCTTTGCCTGCAAAATCGGGGTTGAATTCCGTTTCGCCTTTGAAAACTGTTTTCTCGCGTTCTAAAAGTTGCAGACCCATAAAAGCTGCACCTAAATCACCCGAAACACAGATTAAATCATTCTCCTTAGCTCCGTTTCTGTACACAATTTTTCCAGTTTCAGCTTCGCCAATGCAAGTGATAGAAATGGTCAATCCAGTCAGCGAAGCAGAGGTGTCACCACCAATCAAATCGACGTTGTATTGCTCGCAAGCCAATTGAATCCCTGCATAAAGCAACTCCAAGTCTTCCACTGAAAAACGTTTAGAAATTCCCAACGAAACGGTCAACTGTCGAGGTTGTCCATTCATCGCATAGATGTCGGAGAAGTTGACAATCGCTGCTTTGTATCCGAGGTGCTTCATCGGTACATACGTGAGGTCAAAGTGAATGCCTTCGAGCAACAAGTCGGTGGTGACAAGAATCTGTTTTTGTTCGTAATC
>JBAXGL010000328.1:0-2651 GCA_037139375.1 Bacteroidales bacterium
ACCTGATGTGAATGCGGATTTTCAAATATGGTTAAATTCTTCGCATATACCATGGCAAACAATATCGGGAAATCTGAATATAATCAGAAGTGGTGGTAAATGGGGCTTAAGTGTTGATGGATCAAATACAATGTCAACGATCGATGCAACTGTTGGTACTACATACCTGATAACTGCAAAAGTAAACTTTACACCATCAAACACAACAATTGCTTTATATGTTAACCCTACAATTGGGACTACACCATCTAATCCGACTATCACAGCTACATCAATATCACCATTATTATTCTATTCAATAGGTATGTATTTAAATTCAAATACAAGTTCTGTTTCTATTGATGAAATGCGTATTGGTAAAACTTATTCAGATGTAACACCTCAAGGGTTGATAACAAACATAAATTCTTTAAATAAAATATCACTTTCTGTATATCCAAATCCGGCCACTGATTATATAACTTTACAAATTGGTAAAAATGGAGAAAAAGCAGATTTAAACATAATTGATATGGAAGGTGGTGTTTTAATTTCTCATAAATCATTAGAAGATGGATCAAAAATTAGTCTTGCTAACTTGAATAATGGAAATTACATTGTAAGAATTGTTTCAAATTTTAAAACAGTAGTAAAACAATTTATCGTCAAGAAATAATTAAGGTAAAGTACAGATTTGACGCCAAGTAAAGGATTGTAAATCAGTAATTATTTTTGGAAAATAGTTTAGCGAATGGTGAGTTTAGGCTCACCATTCGCTATTTTTGTAAGCTTAAAACTACTCAAAAATGAGTGTGAAGAAGGACAATGAGGTTCGTGTTTCAGATTTGGCAATGGCTATAAATGCACTATATGTGAGTCGCTAGAATTAGAATAAAATGGCATGACTATTCCAAGTAAACAATGGTATAACTGTAAAAAATATATAAGAAACGGTTTATTCTCGACAACACCTACAATTCTTGCAAAAGCATATTGATCAACAGATTGTACTGCTCACGAAAGATGGAAATGCAGCACAACAGGGATATTTAAATATCAGCCACCACAATACTACAAGGCATCATATCCATCGGCTCTCACATTACACAACCTCCGATTGCGTTAGGACGATCGTATGAAGTGGACGAGATGAGAACCTTCATCGGCAAGAAATCGAGTTTGCGTTGGATTGTGTATGATTCTTGGTGTTGAGGTTATTTCTTTCTTTTGAAAGTGAGCTTTGCTATATTTATATCAGATAGCCGCCTTGCATGTGAATGTAGGGCGGTTTCTTCTTTGTCCTAATCTCATATACCCATATTCAAAGAGCATTCAACTCCACCCAGAGAAGAATGCTCTTTCTTGTTGATTTGCGTCTTAAAACTCGCTTAACCCACCAAATTAAAAGGGATATTGGTGTTGAATACCCACATATTGGCTGATTTCCAATCTCGGACAATATGGAAGTCATTGATTTTGTATTTCTTCCCGTGAGATTTTACGAAATTCTCAATTACATCGATGTATGCAGTGAAAAACTGAGGAAACTCCAGTTCAATAAGAATAACTAAACTGGTCGTCAGTTCATCAGAGTGAAACTCAAAGTTATGTGAAATTGATGAGAGATCTGCAGATGTGATTTTTGTACGTTTTTTCTTCTTCATATTAAGTAGATTATTTTCTATTATAACCTGTAGTGCATTTAGACTATGAGTGATTTTAGGTTGTTTATATTTCTGTTTAAAAGTTTGTTAATCATTTGAATAGCTGTAACAGCTGTTATTTTTGATAATATTCTTGTTTTGTATCCGTCAAATGACTTTGCATAATTACGACGAATCATAAACTGGTCACACAGTTGAGAAAAGAGTGTTTCAATTCTTTTTCTTGTTTTTCTAAATAGATACGGTTGTTTCTTGTAATCATGTTGATTCATTCTCATCGGAACTTCCAATTTGATTTGGTTCGAAGTAAACAGATCTAACTGATAATCAGCACTTAGATAGCCTTTATCGCCAATAATGACACAAGACGAAAAATCGTTCTTTATATTTTTTAGAAAATGAATATCATGCACAGCTGCCTGCGTAAGTTCAAAGTTGGTGAATACACCAGTAGAGCTGCATACAGCATGTAGTTTGTATCCATAAAAATGCAACTTTTGACTGGCACAATAACCTTTAGAAGGACTAGTTAAATAGTCTTCTTTGCAAATAGTCGTTCTGGATGACCGACTTAATTTGCAGATTTCCAAAGGCATACTATCAACAACAAAATAGGTTTCTGAGCCTATCAACTGCTCCGACAACGCTTTGCGGATTCGCTCTTTTACAAAAAATAGTTTTCGTCTTCGACGATTGTAAACACTGCGTTCAATTCTTGAACTTAATGATGCTGGCAGAGTTCTAAATAATTGATATTCAGAATCAATACTCAACGACTCTGCAGTTATATCCAAAGCGATTAGTTCAATATCGCTTAAACGTGGACAACGAATTTGATTCAAAAAATTACTTTTTGTCTCAAATTGTTTTAATATCTCGAGAATTTTCTCGTACTTTGTTATGAAGTTGTTCATTGTATTTATATGATTGGTACTCAGATAAATATACGGATTTTATCCGAAATGAACAACTTTTTTTATGCCTATTTTATAAATGCACTACGGGTTA
>JBAXGL010000329.1:0-2651 GCA_037139375.1 Bacteroidales bacterium
TGCTATTTTTTATTCTGTTTCCCTCGCGGTTTCATACCACGGGTTTTAGGCTTTTTGTATTTCATCTTCATCTTTTCGCAGCGACGAATTTTGTTGTTCACCTTTTTGTTTTTCTCCAATTTCTCGTGGAATGCAGGTCCCGCTTCGTTGCGTGGAGGTGTTTTCACCAAAACGTTTTTCATCTCTACCTTTGGCATCTCTTCGTCAGTCAGTTTCTCCGAAATTACCAAATTATCTGGCAGAGTAGTTCGTGGAATTTTGGTATTCATCAACTCTTCAATGGCCTCTTTTGCTTCTTTTTCAGCTTTGGTGACGAAAGTGATGGAGTTTCCTTTTTTATCAGCACGACCAGTGCGACCGATTCGGTGAATGTAGTTTTCGGGAACGTCGGGTGTATCAAAGTTGATGACGTGGCTCACTTCCGAAATATCGAGTCCGCGCGCCACCAAGTCCGTCGCAATCAAGATGCGGATTTCGCCTTTATGGAATTGATCCACTGTGGCAAAACGGTTATTTTGAGCTTTGTTGGAGTGGATTACACCTACTTCTTCTGGAAATAGCATGCTCACCTCTTCGAAAAGTTGGTCGGCAAGTTTTTTGGTGGCTGCAAAAATCAGAATTTTGGTAAAATTCTCTCTGTCAGACAACAGCAGTTGCAGTAAATTTATTTTGGTGTAGAAATTTGGCAAGTGATAGCACGTTTGCTCAATGTTTTCGAGCGGTGTGCCCATCGGCGTGGCTTCGATCCAAAGCGGAACGTTGAAAAAGTCGTGAATCAGCTCATTTACCTCTTCGGTGATAGTCGCCGAAAACATCAAACTCTGACGTTTTGGAGGTAATAGGTCGATGATGCGAATCAGCTGTGGACGAAATCCGAGGCTCAACATCTCATCGACTTCATCAATCACCAATCGCTTTACAGATCGGAGTTTAATCGAACCATTGAGTACTAAATCGAGCAATCGCCCTGGTGTGGCTACCAACACATCCATACCGCCCGAAACGGTGATCATTTGCTGTTTGATGTTCACGCCGCCGTATACGCCAACTACAGCCGAATTCATATAGGTAGTCAACTTTTGTACTTCATCCACCACCTGAGTCACCAATTCGCGCGTTGGCACCACGATTAGAATTTGTGGGTTTGGTTCTTTCGTGAATTTCCATAAACGAAGGCAAGGAAGAAGGTACGCGAATGTTTTACCTGTTCCGGTCTGAGCAATGCCCACAACGTCTTTGCCCGACATAATGGCCGGAAAGGCGCGTTCCTGAATGATGGTTGGAGTAGTGAAGCCGAGGTCGGCTAGCGCGTTTCGCAACGGCGTATTGATATTTAAATCTGCAAAAGTCATAATTCTATGTAATTGGGGTGCAAAGGTAACGCTAAAGTCCCAATAATCAACTGATTTGGGTGTATTAATAGCAATTCAGAAATTTGAATTACGCGTTACGTGCTTATAAATCATGTTTCGAACTCACTCTTTTATACTCAAATCAGTCCATTTTTGGGATTGAACTTTTATGTTCTTGGCTATTGATTTAGAAGATTTAGTCAGTTCGCTAGCAATTTTTTCAGCCATCAGGCCTGCCCCTTCGGCATTTGGGTGGATTTTGTCAGGGAAAAGTTCGGCATGATTTTGCAAAACAGTGTTGAGGTCAATCACTTTCAGCTTTCGTTGTTTTGCCACCGATTTCACCATTGGTATCACATCCACATTGATAATGCTATCGCTGATTCCCCATTTAGAGGCATAGGCTGGCACTGGCAGACATACAAAAATAACGGGATGTAAAGGCATTGCTTGCAATGTATCGACCAATTTGAGGTAGTCGCTCACATATTCATCTTTGAATTTCCAATTCTGTGGTTTTGAATCGTTTGTGCCAAGTTTAATCACCACCACATCTGGTGCAAAAGCCATCGCATCTGACAATCGTGGTTGTTTCCAATAAGGTTTATCGCCTTTTTTGAGCAGCGTTGCTCCGCTAATTCCAAAATTTTGAACAACCCATTTTTCACCCAGAATGCGACCCATCTGAGCAGGATAACTCAACGAGTCGCGATTCTTTATTCCAGCGCCGTAGGTGATGCTATTGCCGATGCACGCCACGCGAATTTGAGCTTGCGAGAAAATTACGAGAAACAAAAAAGCCGAAGCAACTAACAAAGTACGTTTCATATTCGATATAGATTTTAGTTAGAGAAGGCAAATTTATGAAAAAAGAATTTATAGTTTAGCCTGTTTCCCCAAAAGTAAGAACCGATTGACAAAGAAAGTGTTATACTTTCATCGGCAAAAATCGGCATTGGTCGGTTTTTTCTTTTTTGACGGTGCGAATTACCTAATTTTGTCGGACTTTTTATTCAAAATAATATTCAAATGAAACTTGGATTTTTTATTGTTTTTAGCCTCGTTATATCCCTCATTGCTCTCTCAATTTGGCGTGGTGCGCAAGCTCTTCCATCTCAGAGCCTATGGCGTACAAGTTATGTAGTGGCAAGTATTAGCATGTTTTTGTTATTCCTCACGGGGATGATTTTCGGGCATAAAATGCCGACGGAATTGGCGAAAGCCATCTCATTTATCGGCAATAGCTACATCATCATTTTTGTGTATCTCTCGATGTCATTGATTGTGCTCGATGTGCTA
>JBAXGL010000330.1:0-2651 GCA_037139375.1 Bacteroidales bacterium
GACTTAAAATCCTTTGGCTTCACGGCTGTGCGGGTTCAAGTCCCGCTTCGGGTACGATTAATAAAAATTGCGAAGTAATTCTAATTGATTTTCAATCAGTTAGGATTTTCTTTTTATTTATTGCACAACATTTGCACAACTGTTTATTTTCAAAGTTCTGTTATTTAATATCCTACTCATTAATTATACATCAGAATTTCCAATTAGTTTGATTATATCAAGAAAAGAGTTTAAAGATACAACAAATACAACCAGTTTATCCTTCTCTTCATTCTTAATACAATTGAAATAGGAAGTCGTGTTTCGGGCAGATGATATATTACCTCCGCACCTTCCTTCCCTTATTATCGCCATATCCTGTTATCCTATGTTGTTATATGAAATGGTTGATTGTCTTTTTAGAAATCAAATTTGTGGAACAGAAGTTGTACAATAGGATTTCTATATTACCAATAAAAGTATAAAATCACCTGTTTTATGATTAATTTGCCGTCTGGTTGGTACAAGATACATGATTATATACCGTCTGTTTATTACAAATAAATCATTTATTTGGCGTCTGTTTGTTACAAATGTGTATCTTTGCAAATAAAAATGTTACAACATGATTGAAAGACAGATAATTACAGAATTACGGAAGTGGAGATTGCGCAACAGTCGTAAACCGTTGATTTTGCGTGGTGCTCGTCAGGTAGGAAAAACCACTATTGTAAATGAATTTGCAAAGGAATATGACGTTTTTCTGAAACTAAATCTCGAAAAAGATACCGACAAAACCCTTTTCGAAAGATATGAGAATGTCAACGAACTGATTGTTGCCATTCATTTACATAATGAGAAAAGAGTAGAGAAACTACCAACCCTGCTTTTTATAGATGAAATACAAAATTCGCCCAAAGCGATTGCCATGTTACGTTACTTTTACGAAGAGGCAAATCATATACATGTAATTGCAGCCGGTTCATTATTAGAAAGTTTGCTCAACACCCAACACATCTCGTTTCCTGTCGGCAGGGTTGAATATATGGCAATGCGACCCTGCAGTTTTTTAGAATTCATGAATGGAATTGGCGAAACATTTGATGCGGATTTAATACTATCATTACAAGCAGACCCGGTACATGAACGGGTTATACAACGATTTAATAATTATGCTTTGGTAGGTGGTATGCCCGCAGCAATTGTTCAGTATGCCGAAAACAGAGATATCTTGTCTGTAGCACCAATTTATGAATCTTTGTTAGAATCGTACAAAGAAGATGCCGAAAAATACGCAGCAAATGATACTACTGCAAAAGTTATCCGTCACATTTTGCAAGTAGGCTGGGCGTATGCAGCTGAAACAATAAGTTTTGAAAAGTTTGGTGGGAGTAATTATAAATCCCGTGAAATGGGCACAGCTTTTCGCACAATTGAAAAAGCGTTATTGCTCGAACTTGTGTACCCTACATCTGAAACTAAATTGCCTATACTTTCCGATTTCAGAAAGAAAGCCAAATTAATTTGGCTTGATACTGGTTTGGTAAATTTCGGAGCAAAAATTCAACAAGAAGTTTTTTCGGTGCAAAATATACAAGATGCATGGAGAGGGAAAATTGCGGAAAATATAGTAGCTCAGGAATTACTTACACTGAGTACTCAAGTTTCGGCAAAACGAAACTTCTGGCGACGTGATAAAGAAGGGTCAGATGCAGAAGTTGATTTTATTTTGTCTTTTGATGGAAAAATTATACCTGTTGAAGTAAAATTAGGACATAATGCTCATTTGCGATCGTTACATTCTTTCATGGATCAAACCTCACATAATATTGCTGTCAGAATCTGGTCTCAGCCACTATCTGTTGATATAGTGAAAACTCCGAAGGGAAAAGAGTTTAAATTGATAAATGTGCCCTTTTATTATGTCGGTGTTATCGAAAAAGTATTGGAAAAATATTCAACTAATTAATTCATAACTGGAATTTATTAATAATTAAAACTGCTAAATTAGAAAATTAGAAAAACAAGACATTAGTAGAATATGATTCGAGTATGTCGAACTTGAAAAATGGGATTACAGAGGAATAAAACATTGAGAATTCAGTTAACAGACTTGTCAGACTGTCATTTTTCATTTCCAATGCTCTGTAAAGATTGTCTTTTGTTTTCAAAGTGAAAGCTTTTTCGATACATTTTAAATGAGCTATCTCTGGTTCTTCATTTCATTTTATTATAATATCGGCTATTAGCCCAGAGAAAAAATAAAGGTGGATTAGCCATTTACGTTTGGCAAGTCCACCCACTAATCAGACTCTTAAAGTACTAAAACAGCAAATATGAATCATCCATCTTGGGTTTGACGCTATTTCTTGTATTCAACCAATGTATTAATATCAAAAGTGTCAACATTAAGCGTTTTATTATAAAATTTCTCAAAGCGAAACAGGTTTCTATATACTACATAAAAGTGCCTTCTGCGTTGTGAAGACATTTCATGTTGTTCAATAAACTCTTTAAATAGCATGAAAAAGGTATCAACTGTCATATCAATGTATTTTTCCGGATAATACTTCTTATCAAGAAGTTTTTCAAGCCAATCAGTAGATAGATTTACTCCGGCTTTTGCATAATTCGTGAGTATAAATTGTTTGTGCTCCAATATACTATTATCA
>JBAXGL010000331.1:0-2621 GCA_037139375.1 Bacteroidales bacterium
AACTCATCTTGTGTTATTTCTTCTGCGTCTCGTTTTTGGGTAGTGTCATATGATCATTGCATACCATGTGATATCACTATCTCCTTCTAAGTGGCAAATTATTTTTTTAATAATTTGCCACTGTTAGCTTTGGACTCAACCTTGGCTAAGTGGGACGGTTACAATTCTAATGTTATGCAACGATTATATGACACTACCGGTTTTCGTCGGGTAACGAACGGCGGATCATCGCTTACGCTCCGAATCTGCATTCCGGGTTACGGCCTTGACCTTGCGCGGCGGTAATGAAACCACACGCTCTGGGTGCATGGCTTGCTTTGCCATGAGGTCTTCAAAAATAGCATCAGAGTCGTAGTTGAACTGACGCACATATTCGTCTCTGAGGGCGCGAGTTTCGGCAACAATTGGATATTGCCACATGTTTAATCCTTCGTAAGTTCAAGCGGGGTGCAGATAACGGGTGGTTCGTAGCCATAAGTCCGGCAGGTGGCTTCGATTTTAGGCCGCGTGTGGGCGCTGGCAATATGTGTACAATTCCAAGTGAGCAAGCCGGTTACAACGGCAATGGCTACATGGTAGGCATCCGCCTCGGCTTTCGGGGGCAGAGCATGGTTTTCGATGAGTGCCTGCGCCAAAATCCGAGTTTGAGAAATTTTTCGTTTGCCATTTTCATGATATTCCTGAAATGCCTAACACCGCGTTCAGTGGGCGTGGCTACGAACACCGAATTAAACAAAGGACATCCTCTGCGCTCCTCTGCAACGTAATGTTAGGCCGGGGTTTGAGCCAGACAATACCCAAGACTCACAAACACAAATGCGAAGGCCCATATCTACAGCACTGGAGGGACTCAGACCAACGAAACATTGCGCGATGCCAGAAATGCAGCATTCTCCCACACCGAGACGTGCAAATCGCAGCAATTGGACAAAACCAGACCGTCTAATTGTCGTCGGCTGAAGCGCCTGTTGTGTCAGCTACTTCGCTTGCCGTGCGGCATCAAGCGCGAGGTAAGTGAGAAAACCGACGGCACCAAGCAGAACAATAGCAACTATGGTAGTCATATTTACAATTCCTCAAGTTGTGCAATCTTCGACTCGATACGTTTGTGAATCGCATAAACACCAAAGCAGATAACGATCAAGGCTGCGATGTCAGCCAGCACGAGAAGCTGATGAGCTGATTGGAAATTTGAGAGGAGCCAGCCAGTTAGGCTTATGCCTACAGCGACCATGATACCAAGCCAGAGCTTTAGGTAAGCAATCTGCTCTTTGGCCAAATCCAGCTTTGACATGTGCTTCTCCGAAGTTTATAAAACAGCCTACGAAATTCAATAAGTAAAACACTCCACTGTCTCGACCACTTTCAGAAAACACCCAGTAGCACTTCGATTTGCTAACCCATCGCTTTAACCTCATGTTTCCTGTTTTTTTGGCAACAGGTACAACGAATAAGCTCACCGACGGCAATGGGACAAAGCGGAATTGCTGTCCGGTGCTGCGCCTTGTTAGGCTTTTCCTGTTCTTTCAAATAAATAGAGTCGCAATGGCGCATAGTCTCCAAAATTCTCATTCAATGCATAAGTAAAAAAATTAACGAACTCAGAATTTCTCTTAACAGGTTTTTCTTTTGTAAAAATAGGATGCAGTACTCATGTAACAAAGTAATGTGTTGAAAGAAAGTTTGGAGGAGCAATACTGGCATCTGTCACAAAGTTTTTCAATTCCGGAATATCAAAGAAATCATCTTGTAAATATAAATTGTGGTGTGCTGGGTTTATTTCCGGTAAATCAAATTCTTCCCGTGCTTCATTCAATTTTCTAAGGGATGATGAGAATGATTCAAGAAATAAAAAAGTACCACCTGAATTCCATGTGTCTGGCTTTCTCACAGTATGCACGATACTCTTTAGTGCTTTTTTCTGGTCGTTTTCATTCAATAGATTAATAATAACTCTCTGGCAAATCAGTATATCGGCAACAACGCCCTCCGAAAAATCGCTATTTCGTATATCCCCATCTCTTATCGAAATATTTTTCGCATCTTTGAACCTTGAAATGGCTAATTCTCGCAATTCAAATGTTTTTTCTACTCCAATAAAAATTTCATTAGGATATTGGCTGGATAAGGCCTCCAACATATAACCGTTTCCGCACCCTACATCCATAATTTTGGCTGGTTGTTGATTATTTTCTGCTTTTCTATGCCTTAACGAATCACCTACAAAATCAACTATTGCACAAGTTTCCTTTTCTCATGTGATCGTATCTGCCATTGTGCTTGTTGAATTTTGCCCTTCCTGCTTCGCTACCTTTTTGTAATGTTCTGCTATTAAATCATCATAGTTCTGTTCTGTTGACATGTTTTGTCTCTTTTTTAAATTGTCAAGTACGGTTTCGTAGCCTAACAAGTAATTGTACAGTTTATGTATATCTTTCCAAAATGCAAACGATCTCAGTATGTGCAAGCGATATCTGTTTTTCAATTCTGCTCGCAGGTAATCCCCCATCTCGTTTTAATCTTTCCATACATTATAAAATAATACTTGACAAGACATATTTATCACCTTACCTGCTTCAGTATATCATGCAGTAAAAATATAACAGTTTCTGGATATTATC
>JBAXGL010000332.1:0-2618 GCA_037139375.1 Bacteroidales bacterium
ATATTACAATACTATCACTATTAAATTATTTAAATATCACCATTTTCATGAAATAATGCTTACTTTTACACCTTTAAAGTGATAGTGTATGTTATCGAAAAAAGAAATTACCGCAGAAATGGCGGCAGAGCTGTTTAATGATCAGGAGAAGGTGTTGCACTTTCTGGCAGATGTGAAGTGGGAAAATGGATTTGCTTGTCGCAAGTGTGGAAACACCAATTACTGCGAAGGCAAAACCGCAGGTTCTCGTCGATGTACCCGCTGCAAAACGGATGAATCGGCTACAGCTCACACCTTGTTTCACAACTGTAAGTTCCCTATGAACAAGGCTTTCTACATTGCTTATACACTTTGTGTGGAGGGACGTGTAATCTCTTCTTACGAATTGGCAAATGATTTAGAGCTTAACCAAATGACGTGTTGGAAATTCCGGAAACGGATACAGGATTGTCTTTTGACGCATGGTTCACCGACGGGACGAAAAAATATTTCAATGAAGAAAATTCTAGTCTATGATCAGTTATAGTTGGTTTAGTAATCAATAGAATAGATTAATTAAACAAAAAGCGTCGTTGTCATTTGAATCAAAACAGATTTCCTTATTCAGGAAGCAGCGGTTTCAATTTATTTTTATTAGTTTTGTTGCCTTTTACTAAATGAAATCGCTATGAAACACACACTTAAGAGGTCGAAACGCATATTTTCATATTTACGTTTGGCGTCTCTTCTATTTGCTCTTTCTATTTTGTATTGCAATTTATTAGCAGTAACTGTAAGTGATGTCAACCGTCAAGGGGGCTATCAAAAGGATGGTAGTTATAAATGGCTTTACTCTTGCAAGGTGAAAACGCAGAGCCAAAAAGCAGAACAACTTTCTCTTTCTTTGAGCAGTCCGTCTGATTTTCCATTCAGGATAGAAGGATTAGCATCGAATGTGACCGTTGATTCTCTTTCTTCGCGGACGATTGAGTTTTCGGTGATTGTTCCAGCCAACTGTATTCATGAGCCTATCGATACCAAAAATTACAATCTGCTATTTTCCATAAAAAAAGGGGAAGCAACAGTTGCCAATAAAAATATTGCTGCAAGCGGTCCTCTACCTCAGCATCCACGTCTGTTTGTTCGAAAAGATGAATTGGAGGCACTTAAACGGAGGTTCAACCATTCAGACTTTTACGACTTGAAAAAGATTTTCAACGAGCAAAAAAACTATGACACAAACGGCAAAGTAACATCAGATAGACCAGATGAAAATATTCGCCAAAAGATGGAGGCGCTGGCATTGGAATATATGCTGAATCCTGAATCAAAAAAAACATCTGGAAAACAAGCCGTTTCACTGGCGTTGAACTACTTGTCGTCTTATTCCACTCAACGAACAACAAAAGCAGTCGGTTACGAAGACAATACAAATACCTACGAAGCCATTTTGGGTGCAGCGTTGGTTTATGATTGGTGTTATAGCCTGCTCTCGCAAAATGATAAAGCCGAACTGCTTGAATTGATGAAAAAAGTCTGTTTATTGGGAGAATATGGCTTACCGAACACCAGCAAAGTGCAATACTTTGCTGGACATTATGGCGAATGTGCACCTACAGTTTATATGGCTATCGGGATTGCAACATTTGACGAAGATCCTACGTTTTTCGATTTCGAATACAACGAGCAAATCAAAAAGTTTGCCCCGTCACGTAATCCGATGTATAAAGCAGGAACACATCATCAGGGTGCACAGTACATTCATGTTCGTTACACCAATGAATTGTTACAGCATTTTATGTTGAATAAACTGGGCATAAGTCCTTATGATAAAGAGATAAGCAAGGCTGTTTTCAGAGCTGTTTACGATATTATTCCGCAAAAGAAAGACATGGATGGTATACCCGAAGGTGATGGTCACAACCATTTGGAGATGGGCTATAGCGAGCTTTTTTATTTAGCAGCCAATCTATCGAAAGATCCAGTTTTACAAACAGTGTCGAAAGACAACCTGATGGCAACAAAACACCAAAGTGCAAGAGTTTTTATATACCACAACCCAGAAATACCATCGAACCCGATGGATAGCCTTTGTCTGAGTCGGTTTTTCCCTTCGCCATCGGGCATAATGATAGCACGCACCAAATGGGACATGGATAAAACCGATTACACGTCGGATGCTATGGTGGTGATTATGAATATGAAAGAGTATAATGCTCAGAATCACACACATTTAGATGGAGGTCATTTTGGTATTTACTACAAAGGACATTTAGCCCTCGATGCAGGCATCTATCAAGGCAAAGATGCTCAAAACGGATGGGCAAAGCTGAATTACACCAACTATTTTGCACGAACTGTTGCACATAACTCGTTGCTTATCCTCGACCCGAACGAACCATTGCCTTACGGATGGGATAAAAAAGCGGTAGTGAAAGCGCGAGATGGCGGTCAGTTTTTCTTTGCAGACCATGCTTGGGATACCAGTGAAGATATGTTTAAAGCTGGAAAGTCGTCAGAGATTTTGGCAGAAGAAATATCGGCAGGAGTGGAACCCGACTACAGTTATTTCAAAGGTGACTTGACTAAAGCCTACAATGTGCCTCATTTTGTGGCAGATTATCCGGCAAAAGTAGAGA
>JBAXGL010000333.1:0-2590 GCA_037139375.1 Bacteroidales bacterium
TTGCCATCTAAATAAAGCGTGAAACTTTGTTTTTGTCCACATTCGGGGCAAGTGTGCCGGGTGGATATGCCTTTGTATTTTTGGAGGTATGGCTGAGTGTACATAAGTGTATGAAAAAAATAATTGTTTTGTTTGGGCTTCACTTTTTTCACGATTTTCACTCTGCTTTGAATGAGTTTCGTGCAAAAAGTGCAAAACGTGAATTGTTTTAAAAACATTTATTTTTGAAATCAACAGAATGGTTTTGTCACAAATACCACATTACCAACGTTTTTCTTCTCAATTTGGCAGCCAAAGGATTCAAGCCTTTCAATGAAGTTGGTATTGCTAACCGCTTTAAATCCTTCTTCATTGCAAAAGTTTCTGTATTCTCTGTAAAGCTCTTTTCTAAGGACATATTCAGTTGGACTTTTTTTGTATTCCATCTCGTCAATAAAGACTCTAACACTATCTGATTTAAGTTCATAGTCTTCTCTTGCTTTTTGTACAACATCTGAATAAGTGAAGTTTTTTTGTTCTAACAGTCTATTTAGACCTTCCAGCACCCAGTTGAAAACTCCTGATAGTTCGTTTTTGATAATTTTAGTGTGCAATTCTTTGTCTTGTTCTTCTTCCGGAATGGTGACTTCAAATGGAATGATTAAAAACCTGCGGAAATATGCGTTTGTATGCTCAACATCTCTTGGCAATTTATTGGCATTAAAGATAAGTTTGGCATATTGTGTTAGTGTGAAAGGGTCGCCATAAGGAAGCCTTGCTTCGAGAGGTTCGCCTGATACCATTTGTTTAAAGGTTGCTGTTTCGAGTGTTCCACTTATTTCGCTGGCATAATTGACTAATTTATTAGCTATTTTTGCCCTATAATAGCCGTTTTCGTTGGTTAGACTTTGTAATGAATATGAACTTACATTTTCACTTCCTAACAACGCATTAACCACCTGAAAGAAAACACTTTTACCATTTGCGCCTCCACCATACAACATTAATGTTTTTTCTATCTTGATACTGCTATTGCCGTTTTTCATAAAGACAAAGCCCAGGAATTCAGCTAAGATATATTGCAGATTCTGATCCGGTAAAACACGGTCTAAGTAAGCCTGAAAAATTGGTGCTGTTGCTTTTGGCTCGTAAGCGAAAGGCAATTGATAGGTCATAAAGTCATCCCGGTTGAACTTTTTGAGTTTGGAACTATTTGGAGTTATTTCAAAAGTGCCATTTAGTAAATTGATTTTTACAATATCGTTTGACACAAGTGGAGTTGGCAGATAGGAGGAAGAAAGAAACTGTTTGAACAGTTGTTCCCGAAACTGAAAAAAACGTGCTGTGTATTTTGTAACTCCCATCTTTTCTGAGGCATTGCCTAAGAAAGATTGAAATTCGTTATTGTCAATTTCCGACCAATATGCACCATTGAACAGATAAATAAAGTTTAAATTTTTACATAAGCCCCAATTGTTTTTCCTGGCAACTTCCATGATATTCTCAATGGAGAGAATTAAATGGTGTTTTTGATTTACTTTCATTTTATCAAGCTCCTTATTCAGCTTCTTAAGTTCCTCCGATTGTTTTGACTCTTCGTGTCCACCATCAGTTGATTCATTTTCGTTTGAAATGAACGTTTCAATTTCTTCCATGCGTTTTTTGATTTTCTTTTTCTGGGGAAAGGCCAATAGGTCAAAATCAATAGTATCGACCTGATTTAAAAGCTCAATAAGAATTTCTTTATGTGGAAGAGTTAGTTCTGTACCAATTGCACTCATTTTCGTTAAATTGGATTGAATATCCGATTTTAATAACCCGAGGAAATTTGTATTTTTGTCTTGCAGTATTTCATCTTCCCCTGAGGACTTTGCCGAGTCCGAAGGGGATTGTTTTTTGTCTATCATAGTTTTTTCAATGATTTATGATAGCTGTCATCCAATAACTTCTGAATGTCGGACATCTTGTAATAGATTTTCCCACTTAGTTTGGAGTAACCAATTAAACCCTCGTCTCTCCACAGCTGAGCCGTGCGAACGCTGATGCACATTAATTCCATAAATTCTTCGTTTGAAAAGAAAGGATCGGCAGGCATCTTTCGGGTTTTGCTTAAGCTTGCAATTAAATTGTCTAACCGCTTGTTCAGTTCCTGGTGATTTTGACATACTTCTTTCAATGACTCAATGATGGTTTCATCATCGAGCATTTTCTTCCGGATATCCGCTTCGAATTTCTCGAAATGTTCTTTAAAATTCATTTTGAGGTCCTCCCGTTAGAAAGTTGATTTTCTTTTTCTTCAACATATTCTTCAACGGTTTGAATGCGGTTTGCCAATAGCCAGTTTTCAATCTCTACTTTTCTGAAAAGAACTTTGGCATTCCTCTTATAAAATGGAATTGCTTTTTCACAGATCATTTTATTAATCGTGTTTACTGCGTAGCCGGTTAGTTGGCTACATTCCTTTTTTCCGAATGTGTCCGGGAAAGTTTCCTGATTTGTTTGTACTATCAGCTGCGGTTTGACCATTTCTCCCATTAAATCTTTGAACTGGCCAATGGTCAGGGCTGCTAAAGGAGTTTCGTTTGTTGGTTGGAATTTCGTTTCCATAATT
>JBAXGL010000334.1:0-2574 GCA_037139375.1 Bacteroidales bacterium
CTTATATTTTACTGGTACCAACAGACAATTTAGGTAATCGCTTGTGGTATCAGTCGGAGGTTGTCAGGTTAAAACAAATTTATGCAAGTGAAAATAAGATTTCAGTTTCCAGAGCTATGGTTTTTAGTACATCTAAAATATTTGAAGCAAATAAAACCTATGCATTACCCATTTCAGGCACGTATCTTGATTCGCATATTATGTGGTATTATAATCTGTCATCAACCTGCCCACTTGATTCTACCGGAAAAAATGCAGGTGATGTATTATCAGACGAATTGGCAGGTTTGTTTAAAACTACCGGTGTGCTCAAAAATATGAATGGCATTGCCTTTGATGTAAATTATTTTGATTCAAGTTCACACTCAACTTGGGATGTAAATAACGATGGTATTGCCGATGGA
The DNA here is from genome assembly GCA_037139375.1 of Bacteroidales bacterium. Taxonomy (GTDB): domain Bacteria; phylum Bacteroidota; class Bacteroidia; order Bacteroidales; family UBA7332; genus CAXXIC01. The sequence continues at coordinate 405 of JBAXGL010000334.1, forward strand.
GGATGGGTAAACAGTAGAAATGTTTGGCGTGATGGAGATTATGATTTTCTAAAGAAAGTTCGTTCCAAATTAGGCAATAATTATATTATTACCAGCGATGGCGAATTTGATACCAATCAGCAGGCTGTTGGTGTAATGAACGGTATCGAATCAGAAGGATTGGTGCAGTATAACGATGGTTGGAGAGGGTTTTCCAGAGCCATAAATACACATTCGTATTGGACGAATAACACCAATTTGACTTATCCATTTCGCTATGTGGCTCTAAAACTGATGAATAGCAACGATATACTCAACCAACCGAGGTTGTTAAGGTTTGCTACCGCTACTGCTTGTTGCATGAAAGCTTTTTTGGCAAACTTACCTGATAGCACAATTTTTCCGTCTTGGATGAAGACAACCCCTGCCTTGGGTATGCCAAATGGAGAATTGATTCATTGTGCAAAAAGCTCCACCAACCTCCAAACTTTAACGAATGATTTATTGATGACTAAACTTACCAGTAGCGATTGTACCTTGAGTTTGAGCGACGGTAACATTTTGGTAACATCCAAATGGGGATATAAAGCTTCACAAACCATGAAATTGAGTTTGTCCAATCTGACTCTCCCAGCCGGAGATATCACTGTATTTGTGGAAGCCCAGTCAATTGACACATTGGTTGGAATTCCTCGTTCAGAATTTGTGCCACGGGCTTTTTATACTAGCTTGTCGGGTTTGCCCGACTATGGTGAAGGGAAAACAGTGAATAGTTATTATTCTGACCTCTACGGTCTTTTCGGAACAAATAAACCGGAGGAGATGTCATTTTATTTTAGACGACCAGGCGTGACGCAGGGAAGTCACACATTGAGTCTTGAGATACAAGAACGGGGTTCTTTTATCATCAAATCCATTAAAATATATAATCAGCCTGACGTGTTGATGCGCTCTTTCGATAACGGATTGGTGGTTGTTAACCCATCGCTGGATAGCGTTTCTGTCAATCTGATCAATTGGTTTTCAGATAAGGAAGTTACGGCGCAACCTTTTGTTGTGCCTCCAGTTGATGCGTTGTTTGTACATGCACTGAATAAAATAACAACCGTAGGCTTAGTAATTTCATCTCCAATCACGACCATAATACACATATCTGATCATGCTTTCTTACTCAGAAATGCTGAAGCAATTGGCGGTCATTTGTCTATTTATGGAATAAGTGGAAATTCAATTCAAACAATACTTGTCGGCAATTCTGAAACTTGCTTCACGCTTCCAGTCAGAGGGGTTTATTTTTGGCTTTTGAAGAATAAAAACGGCATTTTGTCAAAAGGTAAGATTGTGTATTGATTTTAATAGACTTAACAAACTAAACAATACATTCGACCCAACTTATGAAAACAAAATCCGTCATCTTTTTTCTCGTTCTACTATGCTACAATTTGCTTGTAGCTCAAATTAAAGTCTCCTCTGTTATCGGTGATAATATGGTTTTGCAGCGCAATTCCGAAGTAAAAATCTGGGGTAAGGCAAATGTAAGTCAGAAATTAATTATTAGTTCAAGTTGGAATAAATCGAAAGTCTCAGTCACTTCAGATGGTAAAGGCACTTGGACTGCAAAGCTGAAAACGACCGAAGCTGGTGGACCTTACACAATCACCATAGCATCAGAAAAAGAGAAAGTAACGATCAAAAATATTCTGTTGGGTGAAGTATGGCTTTGCTCTGGTCAGTCGAATATGGAAATGCAAATGGCAATGTATGCTGATCAACCGGTGAATGGAGCCAATGACGAATTGCTGAATGCAACGCACGATGATATTCGGCTTTTTACGGTTGGAAGAAACTCGGAGCCAACATCGCAGGACACTTGCAACGGAAAATGGTCGGTGGCAACTGCCGAAAATGTGGCTGTTTTCAGTGCAGTAGGCTATTTTTATGCTAAACAACTTCAACAACGACTCAAAGTGCCAGTCGGAATAATTTGTTCGAGTTGGGGCGGTTCTCGGATTGAAGCTTGGATGAGCAAAGACGTAGTCTCTCAATTTAGGGAAGCTTTCAGTCAAAGCACAAAACCCGAAACGAAGCCACAAAACAAAGCAGCTCATTTGTTTAACGGAATGATTGCACCTCTTCTCAATTTCACCATAAAAGGTGTAATTTGGTATCAAGGCGAATCCAACATCAGCAA
>JBAXGL010000335.1:0-2569 GCA_037139375.1 Bacteroidales bacterium
GAAAATCTTGCTGTGTTGGTTTTCTTCGAAGGCAAAATAGATCTCTTGTATCGCTTCTATGTGTTGGCTCGTCAATTCGTTGCGTTTACTACCCAACGATTTCCGCATTTTCTGAAAAAACTCACTGCCCGAGGCATTAATCAATTGAACCTTTCCTTTGCGCTTATTCTCTTTTACATTGCTAATAATCCAAACATAGGTGGCGATGCCTGTATTATAGAAAATATCGTTAGGCAATTGAATGATACATTCCAGTAAATCGTTTTCGATAATGTATTGACGGATACCGCTTTCGCCGCTGCCAGCATCACCAGTGAAGAGTGCCGAACCGTTGTGTACAGAGGCAATGCGACTGCCTCCATCTTTCGGGTCTTTCATCTTCGAAAGCATGTGTAGCATAAACATCAACTGTCCGTCGTTGCTGCGAGAGGTCAGGCACGTCTCTTCCAATTCGCCTTTGAAATTTTTGATTTTCAGGTTGAAGCGTTTGTCTACAATGCTGATTTTCTTTTCCGTTCCCACATTCAAATTGTCAATATCCTGTTTCCAAGTGGTGCCATAAGGTGGGTTGGTGAGCATGAAGTTGAATTTCAGGTCAGGATCAAAACCATATTCGCTGAGGGTAGAACCAAATTTAATTTTGTCGGGGTCTTCGCCTTTCAGCAGCATATCCGATTTGCACACGGCATACATTTCGCCGGTGTTCTCTTGCCCGTAGAGGTGGAAGGTGGCTTTCGATCTTATCTCTCCCTCTGGGTTGGTGGCAAACAATTTCGATTGCGTCAACATTGCTCCCGACCCTGCACAAGGGTCATACACCAGATAAGTTCCTTTTTGTATGCTCTCTTTTACAGGGAGATAGACCAAATGGGTCATCAACTCGATAATTTCGCGCGGCGTGAAATGTCGCCCAGCGGCGGCATTGGTCTTTTCGTTGAATCGGCGAATCAAATCTTCGAACATATAACCCATCGCCATGGGGGATATTTTGTCGGGACTTAGTTCTACTTTCGGGCTACAGAATTTCTCAATCAGTGAAAAGGTGATACCCGTAGATTCGAAGGTCTCCAGCTGATTCCGAAATTTAAACTTGCTGATGATATCCTGCACATTCTCCGAAAAGCCATTGAGGTAGTTCAGAAAATTGCTGTCAATGTTCTTCGGGTCATCCAGCAACATTTTCATCGTAAACGGAGAGGTGTTGTAGAATGCCAATCCAGTGCCGTGTTGTTCGCTAGTCAGCAAACCCGACAGGTTGTCGATTCTGCTCTTAAACTCTTCGTGCGTTTTCAGCACCTTCTCTTTGGTGGGTTCGAGTGCCAAATCCAACCGCCGCAACACGGTCATGGGTAGAATCACATCTTGGTACTGGTTTTCGAGGAATTTATTGATCAACACATCGTCGGCAACTGTCCAGATGAAGTTGATGATGGGTTGTAGATTCTGTGTATTTAAACTCATATATTTATTCTAGGATTTTAACTCGCTTTGACGCTCAAGGCAAAGATACAATTATTTGTTGAAGCTCGAAGAAGTAATTTATTATTTTCTTTACAGTCTTTACGCTGCAAAATTGTCAGTTATTTCTTTTTCTGCGAGTTGTATTTTATCAACACTATCCCAAGATAGATAAAAAGAAGCGTGGACTCCGCATTAGCCACGTCCGAGGCCCTAGGAAAGCCCACACAGAATGCTAATTCAAAAGCCCACGCTATTTTATAGGGGTAGCAGTTAATTATTGATGGTATAAGTTGCAAAAATAGCTAAATAATTGCAATGCTGCATTTATTTTTAATCGTTTCTTATGTTTTGAGAATCAGTTCGAGCCATATATTCTTCGAGGTGATGCTGTGTATAAAAGACTTTTACTCCTCGTTTAAAGTAATTTAATTTTCCTTGTCTACGGTAATTTAGCTGTGTACGCGGTTTTACTTCAAAAATGTTTTCAAAATCTTTCTCATCGTATATTTTAAAGGGATATCGGGTTTGTTCAACTATTAGGTCAAGTTTTTTTTCAAACGATTCCAACTTTTTCTCCAAACGATCATTTTGTTCCCGTAGTCTCGCAAACTCTGCCGCCACCAATTCGCCAACAGGCCCTACGAGATTGATCTCTAAGGGCGGCTTGGCTCTGGGTTTTCTCAGGGCTTTGGTTACGTTGTTTTGTGGGCTTTTGGTCATTGGGTTTTAGTTTTAGCATTGCTATTGCTATTGTCCCGTTGCACAAAAGGTTGATTAGTCCACAAAAAAAATCGTGGACTAAGTCTTATACCCCAATGCTACGCATCCCTTGAAGAATGCTACGCATGAAAATTATAAGTCTAAAAGCCCACGCCGTTTGGAGTGTGCATTTGCTTACAAATTCGATTTTGTGTTCGCTGTTTTTAGAAATTTCCTAGGTTTCGGACAAGCGAATGGGTGCAAAATGCTATATTAAATATGTTTGAAAAATTTGTTGTTTATTCTTCTTTAAAGGCTATTTTTTTAGTTAATATTATTCGATTTGCAAATATATATAATTTTTAGGATTTGAAAAAGAAGTGTTGAAAAAATGATGCTGAATAAAATT
>JBAXGL010000336.1:0-2561 GCA_037139375.1 Bacteroidales bacterium
AATAATATTGGGCTTGTCGGAAGTAGCAACTTGCTTGTTTTCAGCCATCAAAGCCGAATTAGCAATAGGCAGTAACGACATGGTTACGGTCAACGATTTAATGGAATTCTGTGTCATGAATTTGCGCTTTATTTACAGAAATGGGTGCAATTAACACCCGTTACTTTCAATGTTATACTTATTATTTAGTTTTAAGTTTTTGACAAAGTTGATCGAATGAATCTTTACCATCGTATTTCAATATTTGAGAATGTCGACCTTCCATGTGTACCGGTTTTGCCTTTCCATAAGCTTGCAAAGTATACTCTTTTGGCTTGTCGCTCCAATTGAATATTCCGAGATAAATCTCGTTTCCCTTGCGGGCGAGAACCAGCTCGAATCCATCTTTTTTATTTGTTGCATGTTTCCAAAAATCCAATGGTATGGTTTCATCCATAGCAGGAAAATCAAATACCTCTTTCACTAATGCTTTACGTTCTGGACGAAGTGTCATTAGATTGTCACTATGCAAACGGGCAGTGCCGTATAGTTTATTGAAGTCTGCCCACATTTGTGCTTCATTCATGGTCATACTGCCACCGTGTTTAAATTTTTCTTGAGATACCTTTTCATCTTCATCAATTCCTTCTCTGAAAACAAGGTAATCAGCATCGCCATTAAAAACCTTGCCACTCAAATAGAAGTTGCTTAAATTAGCCAAACACCTTTCAGGAAAAGCTTCGTAAATTGGATGAATGTCACCACCAGTACGCATACCATCCACAAAACCGATGCAAGGACCGAACACCGCAGAGCAACCAAGGAAATAAGCATCATTGCCCATTGCTTCACGCATGGTTTTCATCCCTAGACGGAAACGTTCAACACTAGTGATAGTAGGGTCGTATGCCTTTATGGTTTTAACATTCTTGTTCTTCTCCTTCACAAAGTCTTCTAATCCGTAACGCATAAAGTCAATTTTAAAATAACGTACGCCCCAGTTATTTTTCATATTATTTATGCAATCTGCAATGTGTGCCCTTGCACCAGGATGTGAATAATCAAAATAAGTATTTTTCAATACTTTTTCTGGCATTACAGACGTCTCAACAATCAAATTTCCATCTTGGTCATGAAGAAAATATTCAGGATGCGTTTTACAAATCTCTGAATTAGCATCACCCCTAAAGCCATCAAAATGTAAGCCTGGAGTTTTGCCTTCTGAGGTAATACGTGTAATTATTTGCTTAAGGCCACCTGGCAACATATCAGGTCGCAAGGTTTTATAATCGCCACGCTCTGTCCACCAACCGCCATCAATTTGAATCATATTTGCCTCCGGTGCAAGTTTATTTAGCTGATCCATATTGTCGTAAATATCTTTTGGCGTAAAAACCCTTCCGTAATAATCCCAAGTGGCCCAGCCTTTAAAATCTGCGGGTTTGAGCGTGGTTATTCCATTCTCTGCAGCAATAGCAGTTCCAAATTGATTAAGCAAATCAAGCCAATTATTGGTACGTTTCAACACGATTTGTTCATACTGAATAGTTTGACCAGGTTTAAGTTGTTTGCCTTCCCCATTAGACCATACTTCGAAAGCGTCATCTTTTAATGTAAAATTCGGTAAAAAAATGCGCCATGAAAGAGAGCCTGCAAAAACATACTGCCCATCTGCAAGACGCACCATTTCGTACATTCTACTAGAGCTTTTTTGAGTTTTAGTGGCGACAGTTTGGCGTAACAATGGTGTTTGACCCATACAGCTACCACCATAGAGCATTTCCAAATTATTGGTCAATTTTTCCAACAAAGGAATGTGGACATTAATTTTTTCTATCGTAAGGGATTGTTTGCCTTTGTTAGAAAGCGTAATGACTAAACGCTCAAAACCATCGGCCTGCTTCTTCAAACTTTGTGATGTTTCAACTGACTGATTAGCTTTCACCTCAACGGTGATGCCCCTCCACGTCTGCGATGTTACAGCATACGATATAGCGGTGCTCAGCAGTACCATTGATAGCAACATGGCTATTTCTTTTTTAATTATTGTCATTTTTTTAGGTTGATTTGAATATGACTAAAAGGCGTTGTTTTTTATTTCCTTTCTACCTCAATAATATGAAAAATGAAATCCTTTTTGCCTGTATTGATGAGCGCAATGTCCGATCCTCTTGGCCCGTTCTTTTTCATAACAGCATCGGATACTGTTACTGTATCTTCGCGCCAGATGTTTGTGCCTTTACCAATGAAAGTTTTAGCTGTTTTCAGCGTTTTTCCTCCTGCATCGTAGCAGAAACTCCAAGACCCTTTGTTGGTGTCGAGCCAAACAATGCGGAATGATAGCGCTTTAGCCGGTGATGTTTTGAAAAATTCATCATCAAATTTAAAATAGAGCGCATCTTTGCCTGTAGCGTGTTCGAAACCACGTGCAGAAAGGCCATAAGGTTTGCCTTTTGGTCCTACATGCCACCATCCCACACTGGTTTCCACTTTGTCAATCGGGTGTAAATACATGTTGTAGTCATCGTCTTCACAATTCCAACCCACATCGTTGTATCCTTTTCTGTTTCGACTAGCGAGTG
>JBAXGL010000337.1:0-2552 GCA_037139375.1 Bacteroidales bacterium
CGTCCATTGATTGTCAACGCTAACAAAGCTTCCAATGTAGAAGTTTTTGCCTCGAGAGCAGCATCAAGAAATGATTTTGTCAAAGACACAAAACCTTCGTTTTTAGCAACAAAATCCGTTTCGCATTTCAATGCTACGATAGCAGCAAATCCACCTTTAGTTGCAGCCAATACACAACCTTCAGAAGCCTCACGGTCTGAACGTTTTGCAGCCACTGCTTGTCCTTTTTGGCGGATAATATCCATTGCTTTGTCGAAATCGCTATCTGCTTCGATTAAGGCATTTTTGCAATCCATCATACCAGCTCCAGTCATTGTGCGCAGCTTGGTAATTTCAGCCATAGTTACAGCCATAATAATTTTTTATTTAGTATGTTATTAAAATATATTCTTCATAAAAAAAGCTACTCAATACGAATAACGAACTACAAACTGGTTAAAAGTGTAGCACGGTATTCGTACAAGTAGCTATATGATTTTACTCTTCGTCAGTTTTGAATTTAGAAGCGACTTTAGCATTCAATGCTTCTTCGTCTTCTTTCTTAGTCCGCTCACGTTTTACACCTTTAGGTTTGCGTTCACGTTTTTGTGCAGGCACATCAACTGATTCGATATCAACTTTCTCAGCTTTACGTTCTTCCAAACCTTCAATCATTGCTGCACACAAAGCATCAAGGATAACCTCGATAGATTTTGTAGCATCATCGTTAGCCGGAATCATAAAGTCGATATCTTTTGGATTAGAGTTGGTATCAACAATTCCAAAAACAGGAATACCTAGACGTTTTGCTTCAGCCACTGCAATATGCTCTTTCATAACATCAATTACGAAAATTGCAGCAGGAAGGCGAGATAAATCTGCAATGCTTCCCAAGTTTTTCTCTAATTTGGCACGTTGACGTGTCACTTGAAGGATTTCTCTTTTAGATAAGTTTTCAAATGTACCATCTTTCTCCATTTTGTCGATAGTGGACATTTTCTTAACAGCTTTACGGATAGTAGCAAAGTTGGTAAGCATACCACCTGGCCAACGCTCGATCACATAAGGCATATTTACAGATGCTGCTTTGTCGGCAACAACTTCTTTAGCTTGTTTTTTTGTAGCAACGAAAAGCACTCTTCTACCTGATTTCACAATCGATTTCAGTGCATTTGCTGCTTCGTCTACTTTAGCAACAGTTTTGTAGAGGTCGATGATATGGATACCATTGCGCTCCATAAAGATATAAGGAGCCATAGCCGGATTCCACTTTCTTTTTAAGTGTCCGAAGTGACAGCCGGCTTCTAATAATTGTTCAAAATTTACTCTTGACATTGTTTTGTTTTTTTAAATACGTTTACATTCAACTAATTCAATTACCAAGTAGTTTGCATTCGTCAATATTGAAGAAAGTCTTGGTAATTTGGATACTAAACACTGTATTTCAGCAAGCACCGCATAAAAAATATTAACGTTTGCTGAACTGGAATCTTTTACGAGCTTTTGGTTGACCCGGTTTTTTACGTTCCACTGAGCGAGGATCACGAGTAACAAATCCTTCTTTTCTCAAAGCTGATTTGTCTTCTGGATTAATCTTCACCAATGCGCGTGCAATTGCTAAACGCAATGCTTCTGCTTGACCTTTGTAACCACCACCACCGAGATTCACTCGGATATCATACGATTCAACAACGCCTAATTTGTTTAAAGGTTGTTTAACAACGTATTGTAAAATGGTCGATGGAAAGTAATTGTCAAGTTCACGTTTATTGATAACGATTTTACCGCTTCCTGGTGTAACGAAAACACGAGCAACTGCTGCTTTTCTTCTTCCGATTGCATTAACTGCTTCCATATCGATTATTTAAGAGAGTTTATATCAATAGACTTCGGCGTTTGAGCTTGATGAGGATGCTCTGTACCTGCATATACAAATAAGTTAGTCAAAATTTTTGCACCCAACTTGTTTTTTGGAAGCATACCTTTTACTACTTTTTTGTAGAGACGCTCTTCTCCTTTTTTCAAAAGAGATTGTGGAGAGTTTTCTCTCTGACCACCGGGATAGCCGGTATAGGTCAAGTAAACACGGTCGGTCAACTTGTTGCCTGTTAATTTGAATTTGTCTGCATTGATAATAATCACATTATCTCCGCAATCTACGTGAGGAGTGTAGCTTGGTTTGTATTTGCCACGCAAAAGTTTCGCAACTTTTGTGCAAAGACGTCCCAAAACCTGATCTGTGGCATCTACCACGATCCACTCTTTCTGAGCTGTTGCTTTGTTCGCAGAAATGGTTCTGTAACTTAAAGTATCCACTGCTTGTTGTTTTTAAAATGATTAATTACTAAAAATCAGATGTTTACACTCGTCGGACACAACTTGTTCAACATCCTTGTTATCACACTTTTGAAGTTTGATAATAATCGGCTTGCAAAGGTAGACCTTTTCTTCGAATTACAAAACTTTTTTATCTAAAAATCGGATTACTAACGGTTTTGCAATTTTGGAAGAATAAACAGCACGAATTAATCTACTTTGATTTTGAAAACGACCTTGCGAATAGGTGCTTTTTC
>JBAXGL010000338.1:0-2539 GCA_037139375.1 Bacteroidales bacterium
TTAGCAATAACAAGATTATGAGTCTTATAAAAAGTAATGGCGAAGGTTAACCTTCGCCAAATTGTTGTTTTATATTTTCTCAGAAATTACAAACAAGTCCGATACCCGTAGAAGTCAATCCAAAATTCAATTCGACCTTTTGACCTTTATCACCCGTCAGCTTTGAATTGTAAATATTAACCGCTTTTTTCAAATGACCTGAGCCACTTGCAATAGAAGGAATACCTAGTAAAACAATCCCCAAACCAGCACAGGAAAGATAAACAGGAGTATAAGAGGGTTTTGGTTTTGAAACTTCGGTAAGGAGTACTACAACACCACCGAGTGCAACGACTGTTCCACTCACCATGAGGAAAGAGCCAGTTTTGAAATTACTTTCCGCTATATTATATTCAACTGCACCTTCAGGATTTTTTGTCAAAAGTGTTTTTGCTTCATCAGGCGTTAAATATTTATCATTTTGCATAACACCTTTTCTTTTAAAAACTAATTGTTCGCTCGATTGAGCCATCGAAACGGAAGTGACGCAAAGGAATGCGATTAAAAAAATTGCGATTGTTTTCATAATGAATTAGATTTACTAATCACCTACTCTTTCAGGATTTTCGGCATACTCCTTACTTCATTGATAATAATAACTGTGACCCCTATCCCATTATCTATCAAAAGAATAGATGAACTTGCACAAAAATATATATTTAATAATATTACACAACATTAATTATTATATATTTTTATTTGATAGCTTAATTTATTTTATTTCTAAATAATAAACAAAATTTGTTAGCAATCATATTCAAATGTAATTTGCGAGTTCATCAACAATCAAACGCAAAAGAATATGCATAGAAATTTTTTGTAGCTACAATGTCTAAACAAAGACTTTTAGAACGATAGTCTCAGTGGGGACAACCAAAAATACCAGGCTATCGAAAAACTGTCCATCATAGATTCCGAGAAGCAGATGTGAGTAGCCCATCTAAGAATTCACGAAAACAAACAAATGCTTTATGGGTGAGCGAGTTCTTTTCGATGAAGTATTTCCCTGTTACTCGGGATGTTCGCTTCGCTCCATTTTCAACTGCTCAAGGTACTTCTTGCTCATTCTCCATTTGGGAGAGTGCTGGGGTGAGATTTTTGCGTGAAGAAAGTAAGTCCCGCAGAAGGCGGAATATTTGATCATTACACAAGTATTATATACTATATTGCTGAGTTTTCAGCAGACCTTACTTAATTAATTACTCAAAGCCTAAACCACCACCATTTTTCGCTGCACAATTCGCCCAGATAACGCGTCGCGCACCACCACCATATAAGCCCCACGAGAAAGAGCCGTCAGCGGAATGACATGTTCGCCTGAAGTCAGCACCACACGACCGCTGATAGCCGTTATTTGCGTTACAAGGTGCTGCTCGGCAGCATATAACATCAGCGTGCGACTGTTCCTGTTGTATCCAATCCTCACTTCGGTGTCAGCCCGTGGAGTTATCACAGCGTCTGAGCCATTTTTTGTCACTACTATGCGTATCGTATCGGTTGAGACATACTCTTTCGAATCGCTAGCTTTCAAAACAATAGCAGACGAGCCTTCTACCTTCTGCGAAGCATAAAGATAGATAATCGCTTGTCCGTTACCCATCTGCTGAAAATCAGCAAACGGAGGCAGATTTGATGCAGAAAGCTGTATGGCATCGTTTTCGGCATCGGTGTAACGGATATGGATAGTATCATTGCTGTTGAGCGTTAACTGAGGCAAGCTAATATACTGTAATTGAGGTGCATGATTGAGTTCATATCCATAGAGTGCTAGCTCATTGATTTCGGCAGAAGTAGCATTCCATTGCGACAGTCGGACAAATTGTGTAGTATCCTTTATATCGAAGTTTATCCACGTATTGTATGCAGCAGTGTTGTAGTTAAACCAATCGAGCCAAGCATCGGGTGTACCCGTAGAAAAACTGAGCACACCGACATTGTTCATATCATGCACTTTCAACCGACGAATCACATACGCTTTGCCTAAATCGAAATAGATGTGATAAGGTGCTCGCACATTAGTGTAGTAAGGCTTCCAACTGGCACTCACGGGGCTCTCTTTTTTGTCTGGATCGAGCGATTGCTCATCGACCAACAACGAAGCCGGACTCACACTTCCTCCTTGAACTAAATCGTGTATCATGCTTTGATTCAATATTATACGCTCAATAGGTGAAGCATCAGTCACCGCAAAAGATATGGAATGAATCGACTGTAAACCGTAAGAATCTTTGGCAGTCACATCGAAACTATATCTGCCAGATTGTGTGTAGTCGGGTTGCATCGTCAACCACCCTATTCCGTTGCCTTTATCCACAAAGTGAGCAAAAGCCGGTATGTTGCTGGCATACAAACTGATAGCATCTCCATCGGCATCTGCAAACTTCACTACGATGGTGTCTTTTTCGCCCTCTGTCGGTTGACCTACAAGGGTAGATTGCCACATTGGCGGATTGGCGTGATTGGGAATAACACGAAGCACACCCGATTGAAGTGTATTGAT
>JBAXGL010000339.1:0-2501 GCA_037139375.1 Bacteroidales bacterium
GGGAGTAAAGCCTCCTAAGTGCAATTCTCCCGCCAATGCGCATAGGCGTGTGTTATGCCCAGTTTTTTTCTTTTCAGACTAACAAGTCATTCAATATTATGTCTAAATGTGCGTCTAAGTCACCTTGAAAGTCAGTGTGAGGAATACCAAATTCTTCTAATACTTTTGCAAAACGCTTATAACCAACTTCATTTCTTAATTCAACCCATTTCACTTTCAACATGTCAGCTTGTTGTTTGTTTAAGTCCGAAAGTTTGTCAGCAACAAATAAGTCACTTTCTCTTGCAAAAATAGCATCGGCACTTTCTGGATTTCCTCGTCCCATTAATTTCACTTCGCAACGGTGATATTTACCGTCTTTAATCAAGTAAAAGTCAACTTCTCGCATACTTGTAGGAATTTGACTTTGGTCGAAATGCTCAAAAGGTACGTTGTAAACTTTACAAAGTGTTGCCATTAAATACTTCTCAACTCGTTTTCCCGCCGTGCTCCAAAGTCCGCCTCTCAAAGCTGCGCGCTTAACTGCAAGAGTATTGATTACTATTAAACTTTCATTTATGTTCAGCTCAACACTAACACCTCTAAACTTGATTGTTAGGCTTAAATCAATGTCAGGTTGATTTTCTATTAAAGTGCTAATTGATTGATATAAAATGTCATAATGTTCATTTGAAGCGTCAATTACGATTTCTCTGGTCGCCGAATTATACATATTCGTAATTGTCTTTTTATTCAATCCCGAATTAATGGCAATATCTTCTGAACTAAGATTTTTGTTTAGAAAAGTCGCTTTATACCAATCAATTGTTACGTCTTTGTTGGCAAGTTTTGCTTCAATAACTTTTTTGAAAAAATCTATAGCAAACTGCAAAAACTCTGCATTTATTAACGCAACTACTTCAATTCGATAATCTTGTCCTTTGATTAATCGTTTAATAATGTTCTTTACTACTTGGTTTGTTAATGTCATTTTGCTGTATTTTTAAATTGTTCTAATGTTAGAAATTTGGTTTCTCGTTCTTTAAAAAGTGCACCTGGTTTCGCTTTCGCTTTCATATATTCAAAATATGTTGGTTCTTGTTCGGTAAGAAAGAAAGATCTGTTCAACATTTTAGCTGTCTTGCCAACTGTGCCACTGCCACCAAATGGATCAAAGACTAAATCGCCTTTGTATGAGTAGTATTTTATAACTCTTTTGCATAATTCAACTGGAAAAATTGCAGAATGGATTTTGTCAAAAGTAGGGTCAATCTTCCAAACGTTTGTAGTTTCGTAACCATCAGCAACTTTGCTTTCTTCTACTGTTTGATAATCATAACTTCTTATATTCCAGTCTAAAAGCTTTTCGGTTTGTTTCCGATAAACCATCAAGTATTCAGTAACGCAATTAGGTTTATAACCAAGCGGTTTCCGGTGCTGCATAAATCCACCAATTCTATTTTTCACACTTGCTTCAGGTTTCAACCAAATAATATCGTCTAAAAATTCCCAACCATTTTTCACTAAAAGCGGGTGCAAGTCAAAAGGAATTCCGTAACGTTTACTTGAATGTGAGCGACTTACGCGTGGAATAATAATTGGCGAGGTGTTGACTATTAAAAAACGTCCTTCTTTTGTAACTCTGTGAGTTTCTTTAAACACGTTTTCCAAAAATTCTAAATAAGCCTCATAACTTGGATAAATTGAATAATCTCTCGCATTATAATAAGGTGGCGAAGTAAAAGTCAAATGAATACTGTCGTCAGGTACAAATTTTAAAGCTTCCAAAACGTCTGCATTTACAACAGTATTTTTAAGAAAATCATAAGTCTCGGTGTGCGGTAGCACACCGTTTTTTTGATTGTCTTTTGCAAAGTATTCTTTGTAAATAACATTTCTCACCATTTCGTTGGTGTGATTTATTAAAGGTTTCAAGTGTTCCTGAACATCAATATCTTTCTCAAAAACTAAAAGTGCTCGAATTGCTTGACAAACAATTTTCGGGTCATCGTCATGCAATGTCTCAAACAGAAAGATTTTATTTTCTGATTTTCTTTGTCTTCCGATTGAAGAAATTATTTCTCTTCTGACACTTGTGTCAGTTTCTTTCTCGTAAAGTTCGTGAAGTTTAATGGATTTTGATTTTCCGTTCAACTTTCCGATATTCTTTACTGCATTTAGTCGTACTTGAGCATGTTGGTGGTCAAGAAGTTCATAGAGAAAATCACTCTCGAAATTTGCAGGTAACTGACCCAAACTTTCAAGAATATTATTAATTGTGCCGACATCGCGCTGACTCTTAATAAGTTTCGCAATGTCACCATTTCCAGTGTGTTTAAGTTCTGTTATGTAAGCTTTAGTTATCATTTTTGTCTTTTTGTTTTGCTACAAAAATAGTCAAAATTTATCTATTTTCATCTTCTGTCTCAATTCGTAAAATAGTCTTGTTTTCCTTTTTCTAAAATTGGGCATAACGACCGAGGCTATGGGCATTTGGCGGTTTGCGGGAGCATTCGCTGTCG
>JBAXGL010000340.1:0-2498 GCA_037139375.1 Bacteroidales bacterium
ATGATGCCACCTATGGTGAAATCAAGTGTGATTATATGGCACAAATTAATTGTGTAAAAAGCTTTCATATTCCCACATTTTCGCCTTATAAAGATTCGCTAATCTATGCGACCATTACATTGGAATATCAGAATTATACCGGCGATTCTATAGCGCCAATGCAGGTAAGTGTCTACAAATTAAACAAGCCATTATCGGATCAAAATATTTATTCTAATGTAGATCCAACGGGCTATTACAACCCAAGCGACTTATTGGGAACAAAAACATATTCGGCTAAAAACATTGATAAAACGATAGCGAGCGCATCTGGATACGATACCGTTCAAATCAAGCTAAAAGACTCTTTCTTTAAAGAATTTGTCAATGAGTTAAAAAACAATCCCAACACATTCTCTGGGAATGATAGTATCCAAAAATTCTTTAAGGGCATATATGTCACCAACACTTATGGAACAGGCTCGATATTGAAGGTTGGGCGAACATCGCTTAACTTCTACGCAATGCGCAAAACTTTAGATGGCAAGAAAGACAGCGTAGCCGTATGTGTAGCTTATATGACGAACTCCGAAGAGGTTTATTTGGCAAATCTTTATAAAAATAACCATTTAGATAATTTGATTTTGAGCTCAACAGCCGATAGTGTTGCTTACTTGAAATCGCCTGCTGGACTATCGAATCGGATTAAGTTCCCGATGAAAGAGTTAGCCACAAAGGTGGGAACTGCCAAGCTCAACGGAGCAAAACTGGTGGTCAATACCGAACGCGTTGATCGCACCAAAACAGTATTACCAACACCTCCGGCTCTACTGATTATCAAAGAAAGTGACATGGATAGCTTCTTCAAAAACGGAACAGCATTCGACAGCAAAAAAGAGGGAATTGCTACATTTAATTCATCGACAAACACCTATACTTTTACAAATCTTTCAACCATGTTCTCTGAGCTGCTGAAAGGAAATGCAGTGGATGATGTAAATCTCGTGCTTTTACCAGTTAGCTACACTCTCGATGCAAGCGGAAATATGTCTACCATTATCCACTACCACCAACCATCGGGATTGAAAATTTATACAAATTACAACAAGTTTAATTTAGAACTAATTTACGCTAAATAACGATTCATCAACGTCATACAAAACGCCTATCTCTGAAGTTTCAATACCGATTGACTTCCGAAATAGGCGTTTATTTTTGCAATAAGAAGTTCAAAATTCATACAAATAGATTCTTGGTAAGCAGCGGAGCTAATTTGTAATTTCGTCGAAAAGACATATATTTGTTTTCGGAACACAGTTCCTAAATAATACTAAAAGGGACGGATCACAGATCCGTCCCGACGGGGGAAAGATGTAACTCCTTCTTTCATTTCAAATGCAAATGCCGCTGCTGCTGGTTACTATGTGGTAGGTACAATAGGGGCAGCAGCAGTAATAATTAATAAAAAAACACCAAGTCTTATTTATGAAAGAATTAAAGATCAGAATAAAGGAACAGTCATCAAATAAAAATATAAAATACAATGTTCTGTTGTTATTTATTTGTATGCTAAGTATTAGTTGTCGCCCTTTAGTAAAGACCCTTGGTCCACTATCTAGTTCAAATATTGAGGAATCTAAACAAAGAGGAGTTTTTCTGTGGAATTATACACCTTTAACTACAAAAATTCTCGATACAATAAATCTTGAAATTCAGGAGGCATTTATTGAGAAGCAATATAGCTATCATAGCTATAAAGATTTAACATACAAAATATCTGAAGATAAAACGCAATTAGTACTGATTTTAAAGAATCGACTATCAGAACTTAGACATTTTGATTTATGGGTATTGGAAGGCTTTCATGCTACATCTCCTAATTGTTTATTAAAGGAGTATAAAAATGAAACTTCTAAAGACACCCTTGTTATTAGAATATTAAAGGTCGATATTAATGAACAAGGACTGGCAGGAAAGGAAGATAAAAAAGAAATAGGAGCATTTAAATTAGAGCGCATAAGTAGGTAATGTGCCAGATTTAGGTAATGTGTCAGATTTGGTGATGACGATTCAAATAGTTGAATATCTGCAATAATCAGTAAACGACAATCGAAGAATGGTGGGTAATGTACTCACCATTCTTTGTTTAAAAAAAATAGAAACATTATGAATGAAAATAGCTCTTCGTGTTTCAGAATTGGTTATAAAATCTTGTGCCCACATTGTAGCGGTAGTCGTATATTAAAAGGAGGCAAAACCAGCAACCACAAACAACGATAGAACTGCAAAGAGTGCAAGAAAAGGTTTATCATCGACTATACCTTTTTCCCCAAGAATATAAAGCGTTAGTTAGATCAATACTAATGGGCAAGGCGCAATCTTCTATTAAGGGGAAACTACGACATCCGTTTTCAAATAGATTCTGCAGCAAGAGCGATAATTCGGATTATTTACTAAATTTGTGCTCCATTATTCTCAAGCATGGCAAAGAACTCAAAAAGCAAAATTTTCTGGGATAT
>JBAXGL010000341.1:0-2491 GCA_037139375.1 Bacteroidales bacterium
CCCTTATGTTAACTGATGCTGAGGCAGGATTTGGAAATATTTGAAGACCTTTATCGACGGAATTTTCGATAATACTTGATGATAGGTCAGATACCCAGACACCATTTGCCATAGTTCCTAGAAATGCTTTATTCCCAAAGATTTCTATGCTATTCACTATAACGCCTTGTTGCCAATCGATAACATTATGTGTCATCGACCACGTTACACCTCCATTCACACTTTTATACAAACCGAAGTTGGTAGCTAAAAGCCAGACGTTATTTTCTGTATATTTTATGAAGTTAATAATATACGATTGTGGTAATCCTACAGTTGGAATTTCGAGCCATAAATTGGCATTAATGTCATATTTATATAGTTTATCAATGTCTGTTCCCATTCTACGGTCGTTTACTGCAAATATTGCGATGTTGCTTTGCGAGTCAAAGTCGAGAATTGGACCGCCTTTGTCACCTCTCGTATCTGATAAGCGTTTAATCATAACATTGTTTCCAAAAAGAGTATTTGGATTAATGTCTGTAAAGCTCATTCCAAAATTATTTGCTTTGTATATGTTTGTGAAATCTTGCCATCCGCTGTTTGGTGTGGCAAAAAATGCAAACAGACAATTTCGTGATCCTTTAAGATAAGTTTGTTGGCTGTTGTTTTGGCTATTCGGCTTCACCCAAGAAGTTCCATTTTTGAATGTTACAATCAAAGCGTAAGAAGAACTGCTTAAGTCGTAATAATTTACAAAAATTGCAGAGTCGCAGACACCTGAAAAAGAATAGTTTTCACCTGAACTATAAGGTGCAGGTATTGGAATTGACTGCCAACTATCACCATTGTTTCCAGATTTGTAAAGTGTAACTTCTTTAGAAAAAGGTGCTGGACGAAGGAATGAAAATAAAGTGTCTTTGACAACCATCAATTGTTCAACAAAGTAAGCAATACCTCCAAAATCAGGAACCCCAACATTATTTATGCTCCAGTTTAATCCTTGGTTTGTTGAACGAATAAAGCCTCTATTTTCAGTTGAAAAGAGAAGTGAATTGCCCGATTTGGTTAAATTCCCCGAATAAGAAGCGATAAACTGACCATTGTTTGATGTCCAAGAATCTCCACTATTTGCTGAAATAAGTATTGATCCATTAAGGTCATTTCCTATCATTCCTTGGGTTGAAACTTGATTGACTCGATCAATCATTGGCACAGATAAACCTGTGTTATTCAAATTATCAAATGTTTGCCCAAGATTGGTAGATCGATAAAGTTTTATGTCTGCAGAAGGAGTCATGGTAGTGCAAAAGATCACATTATTCGTAACTGACAGATTCAATATTTGATAATCAATTGGAATTTTTCCTGTCGATATATCACTCCAGACCTCTGTTACAAAATTGTACTTATAAATAGAATTATTTGTAATAAAATATAAGTTTCCCGCAGCATCTCCGTCGATATCGTTATCTCCATTAAAAGAAGTTGTGTTAGCAAGTCCGCTTAATGAGATTGTAATCATCATGCTTCCGTCAGTTGTGTAATAAAGATTGTTGTTGAGTAAAAGGTAAAGTTTGTCTGGATTGAAAGCATATAGTTTGCAATTTCCACCTTGCCATTGAGTTGTCCACAATATGGCTTTGGGTGTCCAATTGCTTCCATCGCTCGATGAATAAAGTCGTCCTCCACTCATGTTGTCGTTTCCAACAACATAAAGGGTGTTCGAGAGTTTGCCTAATGTCTGAGGCGACCAATTAGTAAATTTCAATTGTGACCAGTTTACACCGTCATCATTACTTTTATAGATTGCTGGACCATGTGAAGTGTTGCTTTGTGCATAGAAGTTATTGCCAATGCTTACGATTTGATCACAACTTACAGTTTTTGGATTAAATGTATTTGTTGCATTCGTCCAATTAAGACCATCATTGGTTGTTTTAAAAATTCCACCATCAGTAGCAACCAACACACAATTTGCATTTTGCGCAACAGTCCGTATTTTACCACCAAACATCAATGGCTCGATGATTTGGCTAATTTGCCCTTGCGAATTAAAGCTGAGCAAAAACCCGACAAATAATAGATAAATATTTTTCATTATTTGGTCGTCGGAGTTTACCGTGCTGACACCGCACTTCTAATTATATTGAGTTTCTATTTGATATAAAGCAAATTGATCGATATAATATAGAAAGAGAAGAATCTTATTGTTCTTAATTCAGACAAAAGATAAGATATGTGGTATTTAGGTTAAATTTTCTAAATAGTGGTAGTTTCTATATGTATAACATATTGAAAGCTAAATAGTTTTACAAATCAGAGGTATTGTTTTTTTTCATCGTTGTTTGAAAAATTCAATCATAATCTAGATGATTATTTTAATAACAATATAGTTGTGAAACACTCAATTACATTACTTTTTTATTAAAAAAATATCGAATTGTTTACCTGTTGTCAGAACATTTGTGGATAGTGATTGTTATAATACATTCCTGAATAAGGACAGTGT
>JBAXGL010000342.1:0-2480 GCA_037139375.1 Bacteroidales bacterium
CTTTTGTGGCGTTGTAGGCTTCGCCCCATCCGCTTTCCTTAGCGGCTTGCGCTATAGTGGCGGTCGGGTGTATGCCGTATTTTTTGTATGCTGCATAAGCTGCCTCAAAATATGATTCAACGAATGATTGTGCTGTCATTTTTGCTTACTTTTAAAGTTCTTCAATCTTAATTTTTGATGCGCTCGGTCTGTAATAACCTTTACCCAAATCGTATTCTTTTTTTGCAACTAATTTGTTATCGTAAAGAAATTCGTAAACAGTTGATTTTTCGCCTTTAAAAGCTGAAGTAATCCACTTTACTTCACCTAATTTCTTAATCTTACCAGCAGCAACCGTAAATACGGATGCGGTAACATTTCTACCACCGTTTTGGCGTTTTTTTTCGCTTTCGATTTTGTAATAATACGTTTTCATCTGATAGTTTTATTTACTTGTATTGTTGATAATTACCATTGCAATAGCCCACAAAAGGACTGGAGCGCAAAGCGCAAATGTGAGATTGGTGAGCGTTTTTGGCGTTAATTCCACCTGTACGCTGATATTTGTGTCGAGCATATCAATTTGATGTTTGGGTGAATTTGTCAAACTCTTCTTTGGTGTCGAAATAGCCTTTTCCGTAAACTTCAATCAGTGCGCCGTTGGTTTTTGCACCAAAAACGCCATCAATCACTAATCTTTTGCGTTGGCTCTCTTTGTTGTCGAGCCGTGCATTAATGACTGTTTGCAGCAATCGCACTTCGTCGGTCGGTATGCTTACAAAACTGCGCTCCAGGTATTTGTCGCTCTTCAGTAGCGGATTGCTTACGCTTCGATCCATTGCATCGAAAAGCGGATTTGAGCTACTTGTTTTTTTGCGAAACAAGAGGTACAAAAGAATCAGTAATACTAAACCACCACCAATGTAGTAGGCGTTTTTTTGCTCGGTTGCTGTCATTTTCTTTCTATTTTAATGTTCGTCCACTTTTCGCCCAAATGTGTTGCGTTGTAGTTCATCCACATCACGAATAACACAAACAGTGCAAGCGGAAAAATCAGTTGATTCATTGTACTTTATTTTTCTTCAATCGGTCGATAATGCCAGTTACATAACCTTGGAATTCAAAAGATTGCCAGGAAAACCACTCACCCGAAAGCGTCTCAACAAGACTCGTTTTGTATCGAGTAGCGAACTGATTAGCAACTCCGACTAATATCCTTTCAGATACGCCTGAAAGCTCCTGATAAATAGATTCGTCATGTCCCGCTCCTATGCCAAATACACTAATTTTCCATCCATCTGTATCGGCTCTCACCTCGTCAGCCAATCGGGCTATGGTGTCGCTCTCTTCTTGTGTTAAAGACTTTCCCCAATCTGTTTGATTCGGCAATATATTAGTATTCACTTTTTGTCCATCTTTTTTTCCCCAGATGTATATGGCAATCACAATCACGATGATTACGATACCAGAATAGAGATATATTTTGAATTTTTCCATAATTGTAGGTTATTTTGAAAGTCTATACCAGCCGTATTTTGTTTGATTTACTGCGGGGTCGTGACCAAAGAAATCGTTTGAAAACTCAACATCACCAGTCACATTTAACTTAAATACTAAATTCTTATCACGTCCATAAGCTACATCAACGCGAGTTGAGCCAAATGATAATTTTCTATTTTGGAAAATCGTATCATTAACCCAGCGTCCAATCCACGAACTTCCATTCTCGTAAGGATAAGTCCCTGTAACTCTTGGATTTTTATACGGAATAGCGAATATGGTTGGATTCGTAATAGTGTCGGGCGCGTCCATTGCGGTTTTCACTTCTCCGGTTCCTTTTCCGTCGCTCGCTGTTTCAGATATACGCCAAAATCCTAATTTTTGAGAGCCAATTTTCGGATCACGAAAATTATCAATCGAAAATTCTTGATCACCAATCACATTAGTTTTGTAAAAAAAGTTACCGTCAATTCCAAAAGCGAGGTCTACCGCTTCCATAAAGGTAACAGTGTCGTTTTCTTTTATATGACCACCATTTGCCTCATTACTCCAGTCAGAGCCTTCGGCATCTGGTTTTTGTTTGATTGCATCGCCTGTTGTTGTTGGGTTATCTGTTGCGCTTTTAGGTGCACCATTGCCGCCTGTGGTTGTGCCTCCTGTGGTCGTCGGTGTAATTGTTTTGGTTGGTCTCCACCACCATTGTTTTTGAATACCAGGCGCGGCATCTGCCACTTTCAAGCCATCGCCAGACATTTTGTAAGTGCCTTTGATGTTGAACCGATAGGCAAACAATCCAGCAGTACCAAAAGCAATATCTACATACTCATTGAACGTATGGTATTCTCCTTTGTCGTTTCCGCCAAAAGTCCAGCCGCTGTTTGGTCGGTCGGGCTTTGGGTCTACTAAAGTACCATCCTCCACAGCCTTCAGCAATTCTTCGGGCGTTGGGATTGTGGTCGTTTTCTTTCCGAAAAAGAAATAGTACGCCGCCAAAGCCACGA
>JBAXGL010000343.1:0-2479 GCA_037139375.1 Bacteroidales bacterium
AGTGCCGAATACAGTATCCAATGGAATGCGAAGTTTGCACAGTTGAATAATCTATCGCCCGAAATTAATATCAACGACAAGTGGGTGTCTGTGAGTGAGTTCAAAAGCATTAGATGGGAGAAAAAAGAAGGAACACGATTGAGTGAAGCAAATAACTATACCGGTAAAGTAGAATATCTTTACCTCATTTGCGAAAATCATCCTTTAATTTCTAATTTCACTATCGAATTTGAATTGATGGAAGGTCGCCCTTATTTGGTGATGAATTCTTCGTTAATAGCAAGTGCAAAATTCAAGTTGGGAGGAATCAGACTGTTTAACTCATCCAAAGAAAATATTGTATTGCCTGGAAATTCAAAAGAATGGATGATTTTTACCGAAAGTGCTTCTGCACCACATACTGGAGCTATTATGTACCCTTATCAATTGGGCACGAAGAAAGCAAATGGTGGCTCTTATTCTAAAGCACACACGGGCGTGTGGTTAAGTATGTTGGTAAATGACAGCAAAAACTGTGCGTTCTCTTTCGCCAGTATTGCGAGTGAATTGTGGCCAAATAATTTCAAATGGGAATTACCGGTGAAAGACGATTTCAACAAATTGAAAGTGTCTGCACGTAGCGGTGCTATTTTCGAAAAAGAAAAGATATGGGTGCTAGCAGGGAATACCATTACTACCGATGCTTTTTTGGTTGGATTCTGGGAAAATCAACGTCCAACAAAGATATTGTTGGAAACTGGTAAAATCATGGGCGAAAACGTACGCAAAGGCAAACCAATGCATTGCCCTGAACCGGGTTGGAGTTCATGGCATTCGTACGACCGGAGCATCACTGAAAAAACATTCTTGATGTCAGCTGATTTTATTAGCAAGAATCTCAAAGAGTATGGCTGGAAAACAGTGCAAATTGATGGCGGTTGGTGGACATCACCTGGACTTTATGCTGAAGATGATGCTACTTTTCCACACGGCTTACGTTATTTGTCGGATTATGTGAAAGGAATTGGACTTGATTTTGGACTTCACGTAAGTCCTTTGCGTACTAATCCAACCGATCCAATTACTTCAAAAAATCCTGATTGGGTTTTGAAACCAATGGCGTCTAAAAAAGTGGCAAAAGGGGATGACGAAATGGCGACTACAACAGGAACCGTTTATGTGGATGGTAGCCACCCCGCTGTTCCTGGATTTTCTGCGGGGCGTTATCAGCAAATAGTGGAAGGCTATCGACCATCATTTATGAAATGGGATCATACCTATGGCGGACTTGAAGAGGGTAAACGTTTCGATTCTACCATGACTTTTATGCAAGCACACAACAAAACCATTCGTGCCATTCGCTCTGCATTGCCCGAAAACTTAATTGTAACTCGCAGTATGGGTTATGTGTTTGGTGCGTTGGAGTGTTACGATGCCATGCGCATTGGAAACGACATCAATCACCCGGGTTATAAATCAGAGGCAGAACCTTATACCAACATTACATACGGCAAAACATTGGGTACAATCGAAGATGATCAGGTAGAAAAAGGATTAATTCGTTTTGCACGCGCTGTATCACAAAACTATTATATTCACAAAAATATAGCGATTTGTGATCCGGATGCATTTTTTGTTTCTCCACAATATACGATTGAAGAAGCTAAATGTCATATGACATTGGAAGCCATTATGGGTGGTCTTTTCTTCTTTGGTGATAAAGTGGAATCGTTGCCTGCAGAACGGCTAGAGTTGTTGAAAAACAGAGACATCATCGCGGTCAACAAATTAGGTGTTCATGCCATTCCACTCGATCTGTTTTCTGGAGTTGATATTCCAACGATTTGGAAGTTAGAAACCAAAGATCGACTCATTATTACAGTATTCAACTGGCTCGACAACGATGTAACCAAAACCTACAATCTCAAAACCGATTTTGAACTTAGCAGCTCAAAATATAAGTTGACTGAGATCTGGACCAAAAAGAATTTCGACATTGTGTCAGGTAAATTGACTTTGACTCAGCCGGCTCATACGGTGAAAATCATAGAGTTTGTTAAAATTTAATCAGTA
Source organism: Bacteroidales bacterium (assembly GCA_037139375.1). Taxonomy (GTDB): domain Bacteria; phylum Bacteroidota; class Bacteroidia; order Bacteroidales; family UBA7332; genus CAXXIC01. Next base: position 2,053 of record JBAXGL010000343.1, read on the forward strand.
TATTAAACCTTTAATTAAAATAGGGTCTAAAGCATTATATAAAATAAAATAAGAACTTCATTTTATACATATAATCTAAAGCAAATGAGATTAAATAAATCAGGAATTATTCCACTTTTGTCCACAATTACACTTCCTTTATTTGCAAATGTGCATGCAAAAGAAGCATCGAAAGATAAGCCAAACGTAATTCTCATTTTGTCTGACGACCATAGTTTTCCTCATGTGGGTTGCTATGGTGATGCTAATGTGCTAAAATACAACATTACGCCTAATTTAGATGTATTTGCCCAACAAGGAGTACGATTTGAGCGGGCTTACACGACAGCTCCACAATCCGCCCCATCAAGAACTTCCATGTTTACTGGTTGTAGTCCCGTGAGCATCGATGTTACTCGCTTTGCAGAACCAGCGCGAAAAGAGGTGC
>JBAXGL010000344.1:0-2464 GCA_037139375.1 Bacteroidales bacterium
CCCTTTAGGGGTTTTGGGCTTCTTTTTCAGAATCTCTAGTTCTTTTCCAATATTATGATCTACCAGAAAGCGATAAATTTGTTCGAAAGTTTCTTTATCCAACCCATGCTCTTCGGCCCATTCTCCACGAGCTTTGATAACATGGTTTTTACGATCCTGTGCAATAACGCTTTCAAGGTCATTTTTATATTTTACGATTTCGCTCACGTATTTAAAACGCAACCCGAAAAGCGCAATGATTTCTTTGTCAATCAAATCGATTTGATGACGTATTTCCTCTTTTGAAGTACATTCGGAAGGAGATTTAGATAATTTCAAAGTTAAAACAGGGTCTTGTAAATAAATTGCGCAAAAATAGTGATTTTGTTTCAAAGTTTAAAACAAAAAACGGTAAATAGTTTTAAATTGATATTTTTTAGCACTAAGACTCTGAGATTTCTAAGTCTAAAAAAGAAAAAAAGCCGGTGACTTGATCCTAATTCAAATCACCGGTTATACTGTTAAACTATCAATTGACAACTGTCAATTATAGCAATTCCACACTGCGTTTTACAAAGTTGGCCAATGCTTCGCCCTTCAGCATATTGTTTGCAAGTAATGCTAAATCAATCAGTTGACGAACTTGTTTATTGTCATTTGCAAATGATTTCAGAATTACTTTTTTCTTATCAGTCAGTTCCTGAATTTGTTTTTCCAACTCTTCAATCTGTGCCTTTTCTGCTGTTGGAATTTCTTCGTCTTTTTTGCCTTTATGGTTTTCTTTTAAAACCTCTTTTTTGCTTTCAGCCAATGCAATTTCAGTTGCAAGTGGTTTCACTTCTGCTCCGCTAGCGGTTTCTTCATCTGCCAGCAGTTTTTCAATAACCGGATGAGCAGTATTTACCACCAGGTTGTAACTGTCGGGCATTTCGCCATAGAAACTCATCATACCGCCCTGCAAGGCCGACATTTCTTTCATACGACGCATAAACTCGTTTTGAGTTACAAAAACCGGATTTGAAGTTGGAGCTAATTGCTCAAAAGTAACAATGAAATTGGTTTTGTCCAACGCCGGAATCTGTGAATCAAAAACAGTAACCAATGCATCACGCTGGTTGTCAGTTAATGAAACTTTCTCCACATCATCTTTCTGAATGATTTTGTCAATCACATCGCTGTCCACACGTACGAAACGAGTTTTTTCAAATTTCTGTTCCAATTGACTAACCACATGAACATCCAACTGTCCGTCCATAATCAGCACATCGTAACCTTTGTCTTTGGCGTGTTGAATGTAGCTGTATTGTTCGTCTGAATTGTTGGCATACAGGTAAATAAGGTCGCCGTTTTTGTCCTTTTGGTTTTCGCCAACCAGCATTTTGTATTCTTCAAACGTAAAATATTTGCCATCAATGTTTTTCAGTAACGCAAACTTTTCGCCACGTTCGTAGAACTTCTCATCGCTGAGCATTCCGTATTGAATAAAAACTTTCAGGTTGTCCCATTTTTCTTCGAAAGCAGTGCGGTCTGCTTTGAAAATTTCAGCCAAACGGTCGGCAACTTTTTTGGTAATGTGACTTGATATTTTCTTTACATTACCGTCGCTTTGCAGGTAACTTCGCGAAACATTCAACGGAATATCGGGTGAGTCGATAACTCCGTGAAGCAAGGTAAGGTATTCAGGCACAATGTTTTCAACATGGTCGGTAACATACACCTGATTGCAGTACAACTGAATTTTGTTGCGTTGCATGTCGATGTTATTCTTGATTTTCGGGAAATAAAGAATACCGGTGAGGTTGAACGGATAATCCACGTTCAGGTGAATATGAAACAATGGATCTTCGGCCATTGGATTCAGCTCGTGGTAGAATTTGTTGTAATCTTCGTCTGTCAAATCGGCAGGTTTGCGTGTCCAGGCAGGATTAGTATTATTGATAATGTTATCCTCGTCTTTCTCCACATTTTTGCCATCTTTCCACTCTTTTTTCTTGCCAAAAGCAATTTCGATTGGAAGGAATTTGCAGTATTTTGTCAGCAATTCCTGAATTTTCGATTCTTCCAGGAAGTCTTTGTTATCGTCATCGATGTGAAGCACGATATCTGTTCCACGATCGGCTTTGATAGTATCTTCGAGCGTGTATTCAGGATCGCCCTTGCACGACCAGTGTTGAGCTGAAGTACCTTCTTTGTAGGATTGCGTGAAGATTTCCACTTTTTTGGAAACCATAAACGACGAGTAGAATCCAAGTCCGAAATGACCAATAATAGCCTGTGCATCGTTTTTGTATTTTTCCAAAAACTCCTCAGCACCACTGAAAGCAATTTGGTTAATGTACTTTTCAATTTCGTCGGCAGTCATACCAATTCCATTATCGGAAATAGTAAGCGTGCCTTTCTTTTTATCCACTGCCACGCGCACTTTCAAATCGCCCAGTTCGCCTTTATATTCGCCAACCGAAGTAAGCGTTTTCAGCTTTTGAGT
>JBAXGL010000345.1:0-2434 GCA_037139375.1 Bacteroidales bacterium
GCCCTAGAAATGCTCTTCAAGATTCCGATTAAGATTGGTGCAGTGGTAATGGTCGTTTTTGTTATTTTTATTCTTTTCAGTAACACATACCGAAAACTGGAGAAATGGATTATGGGATTTGTCTCCATCATCGGCTTTGCTTTTGTGTATGAGCTCTACATTGCCGATATCAGTTGGGGTGAAGCCGTCCGTGGATGGGTGACGCCAGCACTGCCCGAAGGCTCAATATTAGTGGTAATGAGTGTACTCGGCGCCGTGGTGATGCCACACAACCTTTTCCTCCATTCCGAAGTGATACAGAGCCGCCAGTGGAACCTCGAGGACGATGTGGTAATTCGCAAACAACTGAAATACGAATTCTACGACACGCTTTTCTCAATGATTGTGGGTTGGGCGATCAATAGTGCGATGATTATCATGGCAGCTGCCGTGTTTTTCAAAAACCATACGCAGGTGACGGAGTTGCAGCAGGCAGGATCTATACTTGTGCCACTTCTTGGAAAAGGTGCGTCCATTGTATTCGCAGTTGCATTGCTTCTAGCCGGTATTTCATCAACCATCACATCAGGAATGGCGGGAGGTTCAATCTTTGCAGGGTTGTTTGGCGAACCGATGGATTTGAAAGATAACCACAGTCGATTGGGTGTCTATATTTCGCTTTTCGTTGCTCTTATTATCATTTTCTTGATAACAAATCCTTTTAAAGGACTGATCTATTCCCAAATGATTTTGAGCATACAGCTTCCGTTTACGATTTTTATCCAACTTTATCTGACCTCGTCGAAGAAAGTGATGGGGAGATACGCCAACAGTAATTTTTTGGTGGGAGTCCTTCTTTTGATAGGAGGAATTGTCACGTTTCTGAATATCAAACTGCTGCTGTCGCTATTCTAACTCCCTGATTTAGTGGAGAAGACGCAAAAAAGTTGTATCTTTGCAGGCTGAATTGAAAAAAGCAGTGATGCTTTGAAGGTTCTGTATCGGGCTATCCGATTGATAATCAAATAATAAGATTCTAAAAATGGGAAATATAGCTGCCATCGTAGGTCGTCCGAATGTAGGTAAATCGACGCTATTTAATCGCTTGGTCGGAAGTCGCCAAGCTATTGTAAACGAACAGGCGGGCACTACACGCGATCGCCAGTATGGCAAAGTGGAGTGGTGCGGACAAGAGTTTTCGGTCATAGACACCGGTGGTTGGGTGGTGAATTCGGATGACGTTTTTGAAGAAGAAATCAATAAACAAGTTTCGATTGCACTTGAAGAGGCAGACGTGATATTGTTTGTGGTTGATACCGCAAATGGCATCACAGACCTCGATGATCATGTTGCAAAAATCCTCCGTCGGACAGAAAAGCCGGTACTTTTGATTGCAAACAAAGTGGACACCCACGAAATGCAATACGGTGCGGCTGAGTTTTACGGACTTGGACTGGGTGAGCCAATCGTACTTTCAGCCATTAATGGTCTTGGGTCAGGTGATTTCCTCGATCTATTGGTCACCAAATTCACAAAGAAATTAGAAGAGGAGCAGCTCGACGAATTACCTCGTTTTGCAGTAGTTGGTCGCCCCAATGCAGGAAAATCGTCTATCATCAATGCCTTCATGGATGAAGATCGCTACATCGTGACCGACATTGCCGGCACAACGCGCGATTCGATTTATACACGATACAGCAAATTTGGATTCGACTTCTACCTCGTGGATACTGCAGGTATTCGTAAGAAAGGGAAAGTAGTAGAAGACCTCGAATACTATTCCGTGATCCGCTCTATCCGTTCTATCGAAAACGCTGATGTCTGTATATTAATGATTGATGCTACGCGTGGCATTGAGAGTCAGGATATGAATATCTTCTCGCTTATCCAAAAGAACAAAAAAGGGATGGTGGTTTGTATCAATAAATGGGATTTGGTAGCTGATAAATCGCAACAGGCAATCAAGACTTTTGAAGATGCGATTCGTGAACGTTTTGCACCGTTTACTGATTTTCCTATTATTCTGACTTCGGCAACAACCAAACAACGGATTTTTAAAGTTTTGGAAACGGCTATTGAGATCAACGAAAATCGTCAACGTCGTGTTCGCACTAGTGAATTGAATGAAGTGATGTTGCCGATTATCGACAGCTTCCCACCACCTTCGCACAAAGGGAAATACATCAAAATCAAATACGTTACCCAATTGCCAGGAACCTATATTCCAACGTTTGTGTTTTTTGCAAACTTGCCTCAGTGGGTAAAAGATCCGTACAAACGCTTTTTGGAAAACAAAATACGTGCACATTGGAATTTCCAAGGGGTTCAGATTAATCTGTTCTTGAGAGACAAATAAGCACTATTTTCTAATCATATAAAAGCCGTCATCCGATTTTCTCAGATGACGGCTTTTCGTTTATCTTCCTGTAATTATTTTCTTGATTTCGTTGAGCTT
>JBAXGL010000346.1:0-2434 GCA_037139375.1 Bacteroidales bacterium
CGCACTTTCTTCAACGACTGACGCACATCGAAAAAGTAATTGGCAGGGAAATCGCTCTCCAACTGAAGGATGCGCACAAACTCCTCCGTCTGGCAAAGCAACGCACGCACTTCGTCGTAGTGAATGGAAAAATTCATCTCCTCCACTTTGTCATTACCTAGCGGGCTCAGGCATTTGTCGGAAAGCAACTGACGGATTTTATCAAATCCTATTTTATGTTCGAAATTGGTTGGGTAGATCACTTTTTATTGAGAAGTTATAGAAGTTATTGCTTCGCTGGGAAGTTAAAGGAGTTTATTAACGAACATACGCCTTCATCTGCTCCACTACAGCGGCGTTTCCGGCAATGATGCTACAGTTTCGTCCTGCGCGGAAGTGGAAGACGATGCCGCCCGCTTCTTCAATTACTATTTGCGCCGCAGCAATATCCCACGCTTTGAGGTCGATTTCCCAGAAACCGTCGAAAAAGCCCGCGCCCACACAGCATAAATCGTAAGAAGCTGCTCCCATTCGACGAATGTCGCGACAGTGCGGTAATACACGCGCTACGTTGTCGGTGTTGTTATCGGGGTTCGTGCCGTGGTCATAAGGAAAACCTGTGCAGACAAGCGACGAATTCAAATCGTGCTTTTGCGCCACGAGAATTGGCTGTCCGTTTAGGAAAGCGCCTTGCCCCTTCACAGCGGTGAATAGCTCGTTCAAAAAAGGAGCCAACACCACGCCCACCACGCTTTCGTCTTTGTATTGCAACGCGATAGAGACTGCAAAAACGGGTATTCCCTGCGCAAAATTGGTCGTGCCATCTACCGGATCGATCACCCAACAATAGTCAGAAACTTGCTCGTTCGAGCCGCTCTCTTCCGCCATAATTTGATGGTCGGGATAAAACTCCTTGATGCGGCTGATGATGTACGCTTCGCTCTCTTTGTCAGCAACGGTGAGTAAATCGTGCGACGACGATTTCGTCTCGATATTCAGATTGTTGCCTCTAAAGTAGTGCAGGTGGATTTTCCCCACTTCTTTTGCCCAATCGACCACTCGCTCGAGGCATTTGTTTAAATCTATCATATTATTTTAAGTTTGCCACAAAGACACGAAGGCGCAAAGTTAACACGTCACACTTTTGTGATTTCTTCGTGTTTTCGTGTCTTTGTGGCAGAAAAACAAAAAAAAAGCTCCGTCAACAATAATTGACAGAGCAAAGATAACGATTATATCATAAACAGAGGCGATTGATTAAACCTCTTCGTCAATATCAAAAATCGGGATTTGGCGTTTGAATGCCTCTTTGAACGAAATCAGTGAAACGGTGCGTGACAAGCCCAGCGGTTGAAGTTTGTCGTGAATCAGATTCAGCAAATCGTTGTTGTTGCGAGCATAGAGTTTAATAAACAAATCGTATTCGCCAGTAGTGTAGTGGCACTCCACCACTTCGGGGATGGCTTCGAGCGCCTTCACCACGTCGTTGAACTGACCCGGATCTTTGAGGAAAACACCCATGTATGCGCAGGTTTCGTAGCCAATTTTCTCTGCATCGATCACATACTCCGAACCTTTGATGATGTTCATGGCAGTCAGTTTCTGCACGCGCTGGTGAATGGCAGCACCAGAAACGTTACACTCACGTGCTACTTCGAGAAAAGGAATCCGAGCATTGCCGGCAATTAATTTTAGAATCTTGATGTCTAGATTGTCTAACTGATGTTGTGCCATTTGATTTTAATTTATATTTTATTTATTTTGACAAAAATATGCTTTTTTCTATTACATTGCAACTTTAGTTCTATTTTTTGTAATAATTTTATCCCTTAATCATAATTTTTGTCGAATTATCACCTTCTATTTACTTGCAAAATGTTTCAAATAAAGCAGTTAGACAGACTAACAAATTTAATTCCATCATCTTTCGAAATTATCTATATCGATTCATTTCCGGCAAATGAGCGACGAAATGTCACAGATTTAGCTCAAATACAACAAAATAGAGCCAACTGTACTTTCAATTTGATAGTTTACGACGACGTTGAAATTGGGTTACTTGTTTCGTGGGAATTCGACGAATTCTGCTACCTCGAACATTTTGCCATTGCTAAGGCTTATCGAAATCGTGGTTATGGAAAAATGGCGTTGAACCTGTGGCTAAGCAATCTACTAAAACCTGTCGTTCTTGAAGTTGAGCCACCCACATACGAAGAATCCAAGCGAAGAATTCGTTTTTATGAAGAATTAGGACTGAAATTTTGGAACGTCAATTATATGCAACCACCCTACTCATCGGAGAAACAATCTGTTCACTTGAAGCTGATGAGTTTTGGGGATTTGGATGTCGAAAAAAGTTTTGAACAAATTAAGAGAGTTTTGCATAAAGAGGTGTATGGCGTGGCGGTGAAATGAGTAACTTTGTTTTTTAATCAGAAGTTAATGCTGCGCAGTG
>JBAXGL010000347.1:0-2398 GCA_037139375.1 Bacteroidales bacterium
ATTACACTAATTATGGTGAATAGTATTCACTAAAATTGACCATATTTAGTGAATAATTTTCACCAAAATAGATCAAATAGAAATTTAAACAGGATAGAATCTTGAATTTATTTTATTGTTGTCCGATAAAAAAAATATGTTGATTAAGATAATCCCGTATGTGATTGAAAATCAGGTATGGGATAATTGTTATATAAAATCAAGCCCCCTATATAGGAAAGAATCTTAATTGCATCTCTCGTTTGTATGATTCATTCTTTTCTCTCCAGGTTTTTTCAGGATCATTGAGAAAACTGTATAGGTTGATATAACTCATAAGTTGACCACGCAATAGACTTGTCATGTTTGAAAACGCCCACTGACGTTTTACTTTGCTGCGCACTAGCATTAGAAGCAGATTGGCTATCATGGCTGTCCATATTTGTATCTCTATGGCATTTACATTGTCGCCAAGAAAATACTTCAATGGGAAGTTTTGTTTCAATTGCTTGAATAACAACTCTATTTGCCAGCGGCGGCGATAAATTTCAATAATCATTTCAGCTGTAAAGTCCCTATTATTGGTCAAAAACACCAGTGTCTTTTTCTTCTGGTCATCCCAATAAGCTATTCTTCTAGCTGTATGAACAAGTTCTTTGCCTTTTCCATATCTGAGTTCAATGACCTCGTCTATTAGAATCCCGTTGTCAGCTGTATCAGGGATATCAATCTCCTCTAGACTGCTATACAAGGCATTCTTTTTGAGTTTTGTTACATACCAGACACCTTGACTGGTAAATTGCTCATAAGCTGCATAATCAACATAGCCTTTATCGAAAACAATGATAGAGCTTTGCGCTAGATTTATTTCTTTAAGTAAAATATGGTCATGTGTTGCCGCACCAGTATATCTAATCAAACAGGGTGTGTTCTCCGATGCTTTGATCAACGTATGCGCCTTGATGCCTCCTTTCTTTTTACCACTTTTACTGTTCCGTCCTGCGCCTTTCAATATCTCTTTAAACAACGTGATTGTAGTAGAATCCATGATATACAATCGCTTCATGTCCGATTTACTCAAGTGGCTGTCCGATAAAGATGACGCATATTGCGTATAAAGCATCTTATAAATAGAACCAAAGAATGAACTGTCGCGTCGTTTGTTGGCATCAGCCAATGTGCTACGCTTAGCACTGTAACTAATCCTCAAATGTGACAACTTAGTTGCATTAGAAAGCAAGCTGATAACAACCTCTCACAGCGAATCAAATCCTCCTACAACGGCATAAAGCATCGTGATGAAATGCGTCTGTCCATCGAGCTTCTTTGTATATCTGTCAGCTTGTTGAGACTTTGCTAGTCGTCTTATTGCTCCTTTTTCAATGAAATTTAATAATTGTCCGAAGATCGGCTGTCCGATAAAATGTTTATCTTTGTTCATAGTTGTACGTTTTTAGTGTGGTAACTTCAAATATACAACTTTGGAGCTGATTGATAAAATTGGCTCCTTTTTTATTTTAAATGCAAACTTTTATCGGACAACAATAAATTTATTTAATGATTTTCTTACATTTGCATCTGATTATTAGCTACTTAACCGCAATAAATCATCATACTATGAAACTACCCACCCTGACGCAAGCCCAATTAACTGAACGAATTGGCGCAAACAAGGGTTCCATTTCTCGTATTGAACACTGATTGATTATGCCATCTATCGCTACGTTTTATAAGTTGGCTACGGCCATGGGCTTAAGCGTGGAGTTGCGACCACATTAAATAGCGTCTAAATGCTCTCAAATGTCTGCTCCTGATTATTTCTTATCCAATTGCCCGAAAACCTTTTTCAGCAAAGGGTTTATACGTGCTGTGGGATTTTCGCGAATCAGCTTCTCTTCGTTGCCAAGACTCACAAACATGCCATTCAAAGCATGTTGAGTGACATACGCACTTAGATTAGAATTTACAGGTTTGAGGCTGGCTGTTTGTCCGATAATCGAATTAGCAACTTTGTTGTAAGCCGTCGTAAGCGTATTCCACGATTGGGTGGTAGAGATATTCCCAATCAGCTTCTTGTCGAGTGAAGCCTCAATCTTTGGCGTAAAAGCAGCGGTCAATTGGGTGAATGTTGCTTGCTTTAGGTAATTCGTTGCGGCATTTTTTCCACCAAACAGAATGCCAGTAGCATCGGTAATCGACATGTTGCGAATGGCATTCACGAAAATTGGCTTGGCTTCCACCGCGGCATCTTCTGCCGCACGATTCAGACGCAGAACCACCTCGCTTAGCATTTTATCACCTCCGGGAATATATCTGATATTGTCCGCAATCATTTTGGCATCGTCAGGCAGCAAAATCTTGAGTGCCTGATTCGAAAAATAGCCATTCTGTTTATTAAGCGTCGTCACTGTATTGGCAA
>JBAXGL010000348.1:0-2385 GCA_037139375.1 Bacteroidales bacterium
CAATATAAAAATATCAAAAAGGAACAGAACCAAATGACAAACAAAGACGTGAACATCATAGATTTTTCCAGAACAATGAAAGCAAAGTTACCAGCAGAATGGTTCGAAAAAGGCATGAGGACTTTCAGGAATCTTTCGCCGGAAGATCAGCGGGAGATTTGGGACTTCATCACAACATACCTTCTGTGCGAAGTCAGAATAAACAAGGGATTGATTAAAGTCGAGATGGATATTCTCGACAATGACGACAATTTCAGATTTGCGGATGAAATTGACGATATTTACACGGAATCGGCGCATGGATGTTTCATGTGTGATCCGAAACAAGATTCAAACGATCCGTTTGACGGTAAGACGTACGTATGCCTATTTTGCCAGAATAAGATACGGAACATCGTTAATCACTACGTCCTTCACGTCACAGAGAAGGACAAACCTGACTGGTACAAGCAGATTGTAAAGGGGAGGGTGCCGAAATGAGCGTAAATGGGCAAGAAGAAGAAGAATCAAACCAACCAAATGAAATGTAAAGAGAAATAGTGAAAACCGATATTTAGAATGATCTTAAACCAGCAATTTTAGCCCCGAAAAAATACATTTAAAAGATAAAAATGTAACATCTCAAAAAGTTGATTGATCTCAATAAAACAGCCTGCACCGTCCTCAGTTGCATTGAAGGTAATCCTCTCCATTTTTTTTGAAAAACCCATGAAAACAGCATTCTCTGAATTGAAGAAGCGATAAATCAGCAACGTTGCTGCCCTTTCTTCGTTCGACGGTATGGTTTATTATTCGTCGAATGAGGTCGCGAATGGGGCACCAGCGGGGGGGATGTCGGGAGAGGGAGTGATACCGCAGATGTTCATGTTATGTGTCAAATTGTGGGCAGAAAAGGAGGTCAAATTGGAAAGAGCAATGAGTAAAATGTGGTGGTCTTTATATGTGATTGCTTCTTTATTCGGAGGTATAGATACAGGAGTAAATTACCATTTTCTTTCAACTATTAGAAAAAATAGGAGACAAATATGAAAAACAAGATGTTGAAAGTAATGATAATTTTACTCGCTTCGACTTTACTCTTTAGTTGTGCGACGCTTGTGGGTAAAAGCAGTCCTGAAACTTTGAATGTTCTCAGTACTCCTGATCAAGCAATTGTTGTTATTACTGATGAAATCAACGCCAAAATTTTTGAAGGTAAAACACCAACGATTTTATCTTTAGAGAAGAAGAAAGGTTATTTCAGTGGTAAAAAATATACTGTAAAAATCTCAAAAGAAGGTTATGCGGAGCATTCTGTTACTGTAGATACAACAGCAAGTGGTTTGTATATAGCCGGCAATTTCATTTTTGGCGGTTTAATTGGTTGGTTCATTGTTGATCCTGCAACAGGAGCTATGTGGACTCTTGATACAAATGAAATCAATGTGACTTTAGAAGCATCAAAGCAAGGTGCGCTAATATATCCTAATAAGACAGGAATTGTCCTTTTACAAGACGTTCCACTATCTCTGAGAGACAAAATGGTTAAAGTCTCACGTTAAAGGAGTAATTGTAATAAAAATCACATAACAAGGCGCTCCACCTTACCGCCATTATGCTGCGATTCGGCGCCAGGTTTGGTGGGGGGCGTTGCGTTAGGTTTTCTTATGAATCAAACAGCAGACCTGAATAGAAGTGATTGCGACCATTGCGAACAGATTGGGTATGTGGGCCAGATGCATTGGACATTGACTTTTCAAAATTGGAGGATAAAGATGATATAATTTAACGGGGGGTGCAAATGAAGAAGTATATTGCTTTAGCGATTATCTTTTCAATGTGTTTTTTTTATGGGTGTGCTGCATATCGACCTATTGTTGATATGAGAGGAGTAGTTAAATGGCAATATGACCTTGATTTACATGAATGTCAGAAATATGCAGAACAGGTATCCACCGGCGCAACCGTAGCAGCCGGTGCGGGCGCCGGAGCTGGATTAGGCGCTTTGGCTGGATTGATAGTCGGGATAGCGTTCAACGTTGATCCCGGAGAACTTGCAGGTTTCGGTGCTGCAATCGGAGGTTTGCATGGTGCTGTCGCTGGTGGTTCTGCCGCTGCACAATCACAAATGGAAATTATCAAGAACTGTATGAGAGGCAGGGGATATAGCGTTTTGAATTGACGATCGCCAGGTACCCGTTTGATTATTATCTTCACAGCCGGACAGTAAATACGGACGATTGAATAGTAGTGGCCTCCTTCCGATATGACGCATCCAAAGCGTATGAGTTACTGCGCCTATTGTCACCCATTGGAAATGCATTAATTCGTTTGACAAACATGGCAGCTTTATCATAGGGTATTTTTCAGATGAATGGGTCAGGAGAATCAATGATACCATTCCTA
>JBAXGL010000349.1:0-2383 GCA_037139375.1 Bacteroidales bacterium
CTTTCGGAATTGGAGTTAAGTGCCGATGTCTACTACAATGATGTGACGGACAAAATTATTGCGCTACCAAAAGATTTGTTTCATTGGAGTATGACAAACAAAGGCAAAGTGACGGTGAAAGGCATTGACGTAACTTTGAAAACAACGATACCCCTGCTGTATTCGGACAAACTGACGGTGCGCACCAACTATTCGTATCAGAAAGCCGTAGATGCGACAATTAACAGCGCGAACTTCGGCGAACAGATTCCCTATTCGCCCCTGCACTCTGGTTCTGGGTCACTGACCTATCTGCATCGTTCGACAGAATTTGGCTACAACTTACTCTTTTCGGGAGAACGATGGAGCGGGCAAAACATCACAGCCAACCTTCTAAGCAGATATATCGAACATTCTGTTTTCACAACTGCCTATTTCAAAAAACTGAAAATTACGGGTGAAATCATTAATCTGCTTAATACGCAGTATGAAGTGGTGCAGTTCTTCCCTATGCCACGCAGGAATTTTAGATTAACTGCAACCATCAATTTCTAATACATTATTTACAAATCAATTATACAATCAAATGAAAACAACCAAAATTTCACGCTTTCTTTTGCTTTCAGCATTATCTTTATCGTTTTTCACTTCTTGCGAAAAGGATAATACACCTTCTGGGTTTAAAAACCTCGAAAATGGAGTTTTAGTATTAAACCAAGGTCAAGACGGTAAAAATAACGCTTCATTATCCTATTATGATTTAACAACAAGTTTGACCACTGAGGATATTTTCAGTGAACGTAATAATAGAAAAGTGGGCGATGTTGCTCAAGATGTAATTCGTTATGGCTCAAACATCTATATTACACTAACCAACTCGAGCATCGTCGAAGTGGTGAATGCAACTACTGGCATGTCGATAAAAACGATTCCCATGTTCAATACACCTATTGGCACATCCGCAACCCACCCAAGTAAACCTCGAAGCCTTGCCGCGTTGAATGGCAAAGTCTATATTACATTGCTCGATGGACATTTGGCTCGTCTAGACACCACCACTTTGACCATCGACAAAACCATTGCTGTAGGTACAAATCCCGAAGGGATTGCAGTGGCTAACAACAAACTGTATGTTGCAAACTCTGGTGGTTACAACTATCAAATAAATGCGAAAGCCGATAGTACGATTTCGGTTATCGACCCAGCCACTTTTTCCGAAATCAAGAAAATCAAGGTATTGATAAACCCAACCATCATCAAAGCTGACAAATACGGCGATTTGTATGTGCTTTCGATGGGGAATTACTGGGATATTCCTTCAGCTTTACAACGCATCGAAGGTTCCACCGATAAAGTAACTGCCATTGCCGATGTAAAAGCGGTCAATTTCACGATCGAGGACGACAATGCCTATATCTACAACTATGAATATGACGCTGTTACATACGCCGTTATCAACAAAAGCTATTCGGTATACGATGTTAAAAACGAGAAAGTGTTGAAAACCAACTTCATCGCATCATCTGCAATCGCTCAAACACCTTACTCGATTGATGTAGATCCTTTGACAAAGAATGTTTTCATTGGCGAGACAGACTATGTAAACACTGGTAAAATGTATTGCTTCGGCTCTGATGGAGCGTTGAAATACACTTTCAACACAGGGGTAAATCCTTCGAAAACAGCCTTTATCACCAATAAATAGAAAATGTCGCTAAGTAGAGGTATTATGAGATTTACCTTTGCAGACGACTAATTAGAATAATGGATTTCAGGAAGTTGCCATCTCCTGATTTCTGTTATTCTTTTACTAAATTTGATTTCGAGGAACTATAATTTAAAAGTCATATTTATATATCGAAGCAATTCAATAAGGTAATAAGGTTGAATAATGGATGGATTTCGTTTTCTACTAAGGTTAAGACCTTATTTGCACCTTTTCAAACCTTAGTAGATTTTGCATTCTATCAGAATTCAACCTTATTACCTTATTTATAATTGCAGCCATTTTCCCAAACTCTTGCAAACAATAAATCTATGAAGCTCCACCTACTGATTTTCAGCTTTGCCGTTTTGGTATTGACGACCGGATGTAACTCTTCGGCAGGCAAACAGACGCAAAAAGCATCCACATCTTCGCTTTCGGTGCGCTATGCACGTGGGTTCTCGATTCGCAATTTCGAGCATTACAAAGAGGTGACTGTGCGCAATCCGTGGGACACAACGCGTATTTTGGAGAAATACATATTGGTGAATCGCAACGAAGAGCTGCCAACCAATCTGCCGCAAGGCACCATAGTGCGCGTCCCTGTCGAGAAAGTGGCCGTTTGCACAGCAGTACACGCCGGCATTTGGAAACAACTTGGTGAAATCAGTAAAGTGAAGGCAGTGTGCGAACCAAACT
>JBAXGL010000350.1:0-2366 GCA_037139375.1 Bacteroidales bacterium
GCGAAATTTTTATATCGCTGTTTCAGGTGGTTCTACTCCAATGATCCTTTTTCATGTTTGGCGTGAGTTTTATATGAATGAGATTGATTGGAGCAGATTGCAAATCTATTGGGTAGACGAACGTTGTGTAGATCCTCGTGATGCCGAAAGCAATTTTGGAATGACAAAAAAGATTTTACTCGACTTTGTGCCTATTCTTCCAAATCAAGCCCATAGAATTATTGGAGAAATAGATCCCGATTTTGCAAAAGATCGTTACACGAAGGAAGTACTTGACACAGCACATTTAGAGAATGGGATTCCGATTTTTGATTTGGTGCTTTTAGGGGTTGGCGAAGACGGGCATACTGCATCCATTTTCCCTGGTCAAAACAATCTGTTTACCACAAATGAAATATATGCTGTTTCGTTAAAACCTATGAGCAACAGTGTACGTATTACCATGACTGGTAAAGTAATTACACATGCAAAACATGTGGTGTTTTTTGTGACAGGTGCACCAAAGGCAAAACTTATGCAAGAAATATTCGAAGGAGATGAAGCAGCGAAAAACTACCCTGCTTATTATATTGCTAAAAACAGCAACAACGTTACTTTTTTCTTAGACGAAGGGGCTGGTCGTCTACTAACATACCCATAAAACAATAGAACTCCTGTTATCTCACAAACACCCATCGGTTATTTTCCGATAAATCTTCGGCAAACGCATAAC
Source organism: Bacteroidales bacterium (assembly GCA_037139375.1). GTDB lineage: Bacteria > Bacteroidota > Bacteroidia > Bacteroidales > UBA7332 > CAXXIC01. Next base: position 713 of record JBAXGL010000350.1, read on the forward strand.
CTTCTGAATCAAAAGCTTTCAAATCTTCAGGATTAGAGATTCTATTTTCGATGGCAAAACGAGTCATCATTCCTCGCGCTTTCTTGGTATAAACTATAATTGGTTTGAATTTACCGTTTTTCATTTCTTGAAATTCGATATCTATCACTTTTGCTTTTAGTTTCTTACGTTGAATAGACTTGAAGTATTCGTGAGATGCTAAGTTAATTAAAACCTGTTCTTCTCCAGATTGTTTGATGGCTTTGGATACAGTTTTCAAAATGCGATTGCCCCAAAATTCATACAAATTATTGGCAATATTTGTATCGAGTGGAATTCCCATTTCGAGTCTGTAAGGTTGTATTAAATCTAATGGACGAAGCACACCATAAAGTCCAGATAAAATACGTAAATGACCTTGTGCATACTCAATATCTTCTTCAGTAAGAGTTTTGGCTTTTAATCCATTATACACTTCCCCATTGAACGCAAACATCGCTTGCTTGGCATTTTGAGGTGTAAATGGTAGATTCCATGCTCGGAAGCGAGAGAAATTGAGTTGTGCTATCGCAGGATTAACATGAAAAAGCTTGGCTAAATCTTGCGCCGAAAAGTCTCGAAGCCTATGAATGAGTTGTTTTGAGAATTTGATAAATTCCGGTTCACTGAAAGTTACACAATTAGTTGGAGTTTTGAAATCCAGATTTTTAGCAGGAGAAATAACAATTAGCATAATCTAATCTAAAATGATATACTGTAAATAACACATTGTCACATAGAATAGTTTATTGAGCATGCTCTCTTAGTTTACGAATCTGACTGTAATGAGATTTAGACAAGAAAACATTCATACAAACTGCGCCTATTAGAGCAAACAACATGTCTGACTGAGTATCCCATACATCGCCCTGAGTTCCTAAAAAAGCATCTGACGATTCCGCCGAAAGAAGAGCGACCAGCCATTCGATTAATTCATAAAATGCGCTTATAGTCATACAAACACAAATGGTAAGAAAGGATAGCCACAATCCTTTTCGAACAACCCTACGTCTTATAAATATCTCTCGAGCAATGGCAGCTGGCACAAATCCTTGGGCAAAATGACCCAATTTGTCGTAATTGTTTCTGCTCTGTTCAAACAAATCCCTAATCCAGTTAAAAAGTGGAACTTCGGCATATGTATAATGGCCACCAATAAATAAGATAAAGCAATGAATCAAAATCAAAGAATAGGTGAAGTCTGTGAATCTAAACCTATTGTATGTAAAAATTAAAATCCAAAAACCAACGAACGCAGGAAAGACTTCGAGCATCCAAGTAAAATAATCATGAGGGTCATTTGCCGACATAAGAAAACCGATTGCAAAAAGAACAATATACAACTTAGGGTTAATCTTTTTTATCTCCATACATAAAATTTATTGAATCAAATACTTCATTAACTGATCAGAATTTGATATTAGTTCTACTTGAAAATTTCCCAAAAATACAAAAATTAAATTATTCTAATTAAATTTAATCCTCAAAAACTTATCAGTTTATTCAATATTATTTATCCTTACTTTATCTAATAACGTAAAGCATTGATATTCTAAAGATTAAGAAATAATTTTTGTCTGCGTTATTAAGAACAATAAAAAATTAGCCTTTTAGAGGGGTATTTGTTATAAATAGA
>JBAXGL010000351.1:0-2337 GCA_037139375.1 Bacteroidales bacterium
TTGATGATCTTGAAATCGTCGGTCAGCGAGATTTCGTCGTACCCGTCGAGGCTGTTCACGATGGTGAACTCTGTGCCGATTTGTTGGTAAAGGTAATGGTAAAGACGTGCTAGCTTAAGGTTGTAAACGCCTAGCAACTGACGCTTCGGCATACTCGGATTTACCAACGGGCCCAACATGTTGAAGAAGGTTCGAACGCCCAACGCCTTGCGCACCGGAGCCACCGTTTTCAATGCCGGATTAAACAGCGGCGCGTGCAGATAAGCCATGTTGCTGCTATCCAACGAGCGACGCATCTGGTCTTCATCCTGCGTAAACTTCACGCCATGCATCTCTATTACGTTCGATGCTCCGCTGACGGAAGTCGCGCCGTAATTCCCGTGTTTCACCACTTTGTATCCCGCACCCGCCACCGTAAAGCACGCCGTGGTGGAGATGTTGAACGTATTTTTGTTGTCGCCACCCGTTCCTACAATGTCGATGGCATCGTATTCTGACAGGTCTATCGGCAAGTGCATCTCCAGCAACGCATCGCGGAAGCCCGTCAGCTCGTCGATGCTGATGCTGCGCATCAAAAATACGGTGATAAACGCGGCAATTTGGCTTTCGTTGAATTCGCCTTTGGCCATGCGCAACAGCACGTCGCGCGCCTCGTTGCGGTCGAGCGTGTTGTGGTCGAATAGGTGATATAGTAGTTGTTTCATCGTTAATTTAATTTGAAATTACCTATGAATAAATGTGAATTTATTCATAGAACAAAGTCCATTTTCATGTTTTTTGAAAAACTTATTCAATGCTTTTTTTGAATCTCGTTCGTTTAGAAGTGTTTCAAAAAGAATCATTTCAAGAGCATAAGACTCAATAAAATCTACATTCTTTGAAAATCCAGAAACAGCAATAGCACCTGTCATTTCCATGAATTCATTTAGTCTCGACTCAGATGTACTTAAAATCCTGCAAGAGTCAAAATGTACCATATGATTTTTTAATAATTGGGGTGCTACTTCTTGGCACATTTCCCCTATTTCTTTAATCGAGTATTCTTTTGATTCTTTACTATTGCCAATACTTATTTTTCCTGATCTTCCGTGCCCGCAAAAAAGAACAAGATGGAAATCATTTTTTGGAGTAATAAGTTTTTTGAAACGACTAAGACAATATATATACTCCTCTTTTGTGTTAGCTGTTCGATATATAAAGTCAAAATCAGGATAAACGCCTTTAATACATTCTAATAAAGGAAGTATTGACTTTTCTTTTTTTGATTTATCTTCCCAATCCGATTCAATGCAGAATATTTTTTTCATGTTAATTTGAGTATTATTTTGAAATCCAATTTCGGAGCATCTTCAACCCTTCGGGAGTCAGCACCGATTCGGGGTGAAACTGCACACCGCGTACATCGTACGTTTTGTGGTGCATTGCCATATTTTGTCCGTTGTCGTCGATAGCGGTCACTTCGAGGCAATCGGGGAAGTTCAAGTTGCTCACAATCCACGAATGGTAGCGACCCACTTCGATTTGCTTGTCTAAGCCGTTGAACAGCACATCGTCTGCAATGATGTTGACGTTGCTCGTCACACCGTGATACACATCTTCGAGGTTGGTCAGCTCGCCACCAAATGCCTCACCAATAGCCTGATGCCCGAGGCAAATGCCAAGAATGCTTTTCGTAGGTGCGAATCGTTTAATCAATGGCAGCAGCAAACCTGCTTCCGAAGGAATACCCGGGCCTGGCGAGAGCACGATTTTATCGAATTTCTCTACCTCGTCGAGCGATATTTTATCATTTCTGTGCACCTCTATTTCGGCAAGGTTGAAGCTTTTCAACGCGTGCACCAAGTTGTAGGTGAATGAATCGTAATTGTCGAATACTAATATTTTCATCTTGATTGAATCGTAAATTGTAAATGTGTAAATGGTCAATTACTTAATTGTCGAAGCCAGCACCACCGCCTTATTCAACGCGCCGAGTTTGTTGTTTACCTCCTGCAATTCGTTTTCGCGAATCGATTTGGAGACAATGCCCGCACCTGCTTGGAAGTGCAAAGTATTGTTTTTGCTCAGGAACGAACGAATGGTAATTGCCTGATTGAAATCGCCGCTGAAGCCGATGTAGCCGATGCATCCACCATAAAATCCGCGGGCATGTTTCTCGATGTTGTCGATGAGCTGCATCGCGCTTACTTTCGGTGCGCCCGAAAGCGTTCCGGCAGGGAAGGTGTCAGCAAACAGTTTGATGCGATTCGCTTCGGGGAAAATAGTGCCCGACACGCGCGACACCATGTGGATGACGTGCGAATAGAACTGAATCTCTTTGTACGACTCCACGTGCAC
>JBAXGL010000352.1:0-2335 GCA_037139375.1 Bacteroidales bacterium
TCTTCTGGGGCACATCCGCCCGGGATTTGTACGTTTGAGCCTTCGAGTCGAAGTGATTGGGTGGAATACAGATATTGCTGGTATGAGTAATATCGAGTCGAGCTCCATCTGTCAGACGGAATCTTACACTAGCGATAGATGCGGATTTTGTGCAACGGAGATAAGCGACTACTTTTGCCATGAATGTGATGTATTTCGATTACAGCGAATGTACGAGCAATATTGATGCCATCGCATCTTTACATAGCGGTTTTAGCGCAATTTTAGAAGAGAAAGAGGGCAGAGGAGTGATTGCTGAATTTTGAAATTAAGAGCCGAATTAAGGGAATATTTTATTAGATGTTTTGAATTGGAGGGATTTCAAGGTTAAAGTTTATATCTGAGCAATTTATTTTCATTAAATTAGTATTGATATTTCACAAATATCGACTATATTTGTGAAATATTATTCGAAATAATATGATACAATCAGTTGAAAATAAGATAATAAACTACTTGAAATACAGACCAAAGGGTAAGATATATTTTTTGGATGATTTCTCATTACTTGCGAATTCAGAATCAGTTCGGAAAAGTTTGTCTGTGTTGGTGAAAAAAGGTATTCTAATTCGTTTGACACAGGGTATCTATCTTTATCCAAAGATTGACAAAGAGTTTGGGGTATTATATCCATCTATCGACGACGTGTGTCATGAAATTGCAAGAAGGGATAAAGCGAGAATAGAGCCTACTGGGATTTTTGCACTTCATCGATTGGGCCTTTCTACTCAAGTTCCAATGAATGTCGTTTATCTAACGGATGGTATTCCTCGTAAAATTAATTACAGAAATCGCATCATCAAATTTAAGAAAACTGCACCCAAGAATTTATCAATGAAAGGAGAAATTAGCAGTTTAGTTGTTTTTGCACTCAAGGAAATAGGCAAAAGCAGCGTCACTGATGTGATGAAACTTCAACTGAGCCAAGTATTGATGCGAGAAAATCTATCAAATATTCGTCATGATGCACTGTTGGCGCCCAAATGGATTTCACAATTGATGCAATCATTAAATAACTAACTTTTTATGAATTGGATTGATTTACCAAAACTTCGTCAAGTTGAGTTGCTGAAACTTCTCGAAGATAAGACAGGATTAAATGCAAAATCTATTGAGAAGGATTGGTGGGTTACATTAGCTTTAAAAGCTCTTTTTACATCGTCATACTCTTCATTTATTGTATTCAAAGGTGGAACTTCACTAAGTAAGTGTTGGAATCTGATTGATAGATTTTCTGAAGATATTGATTTGGCTATTGATAGGGAGTTTTTGGGTTTTCATGGAGACCTAACAAAAAGAGATATTGGAAAAAAACTCCGCAAAGCGTCATGTGCTTTTATACGTGGAGAACTCAGAGATGAGCTAGAGAGATGCATTTTAAATGAAGGTGTTGAGCGTGAAAAATTTACGCTTGAAGTTCATATTACAAAAGAAAGTAATGTTGACCCTGAAACGCTATTCCTTCACTACGAATCTGTTTTGGATAATTCAGATTATATTTTCAACACCGTAAAAATTGAAATAGGTTCTCGTTCGCTTACAGAGCCGACCGAAGAGGTGTCAATAAGATCAATTATAGGCGAATTTCTACCAAACTCTGAGTTTGCTGATAATCCTACTGTTGTAAAGGCAGTATTACCTAAACGAACATTTCTTGAAAAAGCCTTTTTACTACATGAATTGTTTCAGAGCAATACACATAATGCAGAGATTATCCGCATGTCACGGCATCTTTATGATTTAGAAAAATTAATGGATACTACTTTTTGTAAAGATTTCTTGAAAGACAAAACTCTATACAATGAGATTATACAACATAGAGAGAAATTTACTTCAATGTCTAATGTGGATTATTCAACTCATCAACCTTCCACAATAAATTTTACCCCACCAGATAGTAATTTAAAGGAATGGGAGAAGGATTATCTGATTATGCAGGAAAATATGATATACGGTAAATCACTTAGTTTTCGACAATTGATTATAAGAATTCAAGAGTTGAATGACAGATTTAAAAGAGGATTTATCGAATAATTTACATCTAACCCTAAACTATTTTTGCCCAACCGTTTTGCCCAACAATTTGCACGATTTTGAGCAATTATTAGGATGAAACCACTAAACTAAGATTCAAAAATTGGGAGGCATATAATACACAAAACCCTTTGTGGTAAAGGGTTTTCAAGAAATATCTCACAAAAACATAATTCTAACAAAAAGAGTGCAACAAAGAAACAACCCAAATACTTTCACCCGGCTCTGGGTACTGCAAACCCCTCTTAATCATTTGATTTTG
>JBAXGL010000353.1:0-2330 GCA_037139375.1 Bacteroidales bacterium
GTCAACTCCTCAAATTGCCTATTTTTGCAAAAACCAAATTAGAAAAAGCAATGGAGCATACACATACACATCACGAGCACAAGACCAAATGGGTGGTCATTCTCACCGCAGTTACTATGGTGGCAGAGATATTCTATGGACTCACGTCGCACTCCATGGCGCTGTTGGCAGATGGCATTCACATGGGTTCGCACGTGTTGGCCATTGGGTTGAGTTGGTTGGCTTACGTCTTTGTCCGCAAAATCTCCGCAGGTTCACCCTTCAGTGGCGACACGCGCAAAATCCTTTCGCTGTCGGGCTACAGCAGCGGCTTGTTGCTGCTGATGTTCGCCGTCTATATCTTGGTAGAAGCGGTCACACGCATTTTTACACCTTCACCCATTCATTACCACGAAGCCATTTTGGTGGCGTGCATCGGCTTGGGTGTCAATATTGGTAGCGCATTTCTGCTGCACCACGACCACGAAGAGTCCGACCACAACATCAAAGCAGCCTACATTCACGTGCTTGCTGATGCCCTCACCAGCGTGGCTGCTATCGTCGGACTCACCGCCGCCATGCTTTGGGGCTTGGTGTGGATTGATGCACTTTGCGCCATTGTCAGTTCGTTTGTTATTGTCAAATGGTCAGTCGGACTGCTTCAGCAATCGGGTAAGGCGTTGTTGGATGTCAAATCAAATTGAATCATTAGTACTTTGCTGATTTGAAGAGATTTTGTCTATAAAAATTGATAAATGACTTTCGTCAGTCGTGCAAATGTTGTAATTTTGCAGCACCTGAAATTCAAAAACATAACCCCTAAAAATAAATGAAAACCGCTTTAGTAAAAACAGACTTTCATTTTCCTGGACAAAAATCTGTCTATCACGGAAAAGTACGCGATGTCTACAACATAAACGATGAGCAATTAGTCATGATTGTCTCCGATCGTATCTCTGCTTTCGACGTTGTATTGCCCGAAGGCATACCCTACAAAGGACAGATGCTCAATCAAATTGCAGCAAAATTCCTCGACGCCACCACCGATATTGTGCCAAATTGGAAACAAGCTACACCCGACCCAATGGTCACCGTTGGCGTTGCATGCAAATCATTTCCTGTGGAGATGATTGTCCGCGGTTACCTTTGCGGTAGTGCGTGGAGAACCTACAAAAGCGGCGTTCGTGAAATCTGCGGCGTAAAAATACCCGACGGAATGCGCGAAAACGAGCGTTTCCCACAACCGATTATTACGCCAACGACCAAAGCAGAGCACGGTTTCCACGACGAAGACATTTCGAAAGAAGAGATTCTCCGTCAAGGGCTTGTCTCTCCCGAAGATTATGCCTTGCTCGAAAAATATACGATGGCAGTTTTCCAACGTGGCACCGAAATGGCAGCTCAGCGCGGACTGATTCTCGTCGATACGAAATACGAATTCGGAAAACGCGACGGTAAAATCTACCTAATCGACGAAATCCACACGCCAGATTCTTCGCGCTACTTCTACGCCGATGTCTATCAAGAGCGCTTCGAGAAAGGCGAATCTCAAAAACAACTCTCGAAAGAGTTCGTTCGCGAGTGGTTGATGGAGAATGGTTTCCAAGGCAAAGAGGGACAACAAGTGCCCACTATGACACCCGAAATCGTGAATAGCATCAGCGAGCGTTATATTGAGTTGTACGAAAATATCGTTGGCGAAAAATTCATCAAAGCCGACAACGAAGATGTGGCTTCACGTATCGAAAACAACGTGGTAGGATATCTTACAAAATAAATAAAAATTAATTTTTCGCAAAGTCCCCCTTGTGGGGATTAGGGGGTATTATGCAAAAATATGGACTAATTGGTTTCCCACTTTCACATTCATTTTCGAAAGGGTTTTTCAATGAAAAATTCGCTTCCGAAAATATCGATGCGACGTATCTTAACTTTGAGATTCCTTCTATCAAAGATTTTCATGCTGTGATCAATTCAAATCCTGAATTAAATGGGTTGAATGTCACTATTCCATACAAAGAGCAAATTATCCCTTACCTCGATGAATTAGACGAAACTGCTCGTGAAATTGGTGCAGTGAATGTAGTTAAATTCAATCGCACGCGCAAAGGAATCAAACTGAAAGGCTACAATTCGGATGTGATAGGCTTCTCTCGCTCCATTGCCGAATATATTTTGCCTCATCACAAAAAGGCATTGATTCTCGGCACCGGTGGTGCGTCTAAAGCTGTAGCCTATTCTCTAAGAAAGCTTGGGTTAGAATATAGTTTTGTTACCCGAGTACCTCTTTGGGGACAGTTAGCTTACGAAGATATTAACGAAACTCTTCTTCAAGAATATTCGGTGATTGT
>JBAXGL010000354.1:0-2311 GCA_037139375.1 Bacteroidales bacterium
AAAACAACTGTTGGGTAGCTTCACGGGGTGGACTTATTCATTTACAGTTTTCTAACACCGATAAGGTGACTAAGATTTCAATTTTCACCACAAATAATGGACTTCCAAGCAATCTGGTACAATCAATTCAAAGCGACAAGAATGGAAATTTATGGTTAGGTACAATTCGGGGGCTTGTAAAACTGAATAAAAAGTCACATGAAATTATCAATTATGATATAAACGATGGTATTCAGGATTATGAGTTTTCTGAACATTCATCGTTTGTTGACAAAAACGGTTACATGTACTTTGGTGGAATTAACGGAGTTTCGGAATTTTCACCTAATATATTGAGATATGATAAGTTTGTAGAACCGGTTGTTATAGGTGATCTGATAATAAATGGAGAGAATGCAAACGACCGGAGAATAACTAACAGTTCAAAGATTTTTACCTTAGCATATTCCGAAAATAACATTAAGTTTAATTTCATTTCGCTTAATTATATCAATCCCTTGAAATGTAAATATGCATATATGCTTGAGGGTTTTGATAAAGACTGGGTGTATACAAGCGCCGACAAAAAATATGCAGAGTATTCTAATTTACCAAGTGGTAAATATGTATTTAAAGTAAAATCAACCAACGAAGATGGTATTTGGAGTTCAAATTATACTTCACTAAATTTTGAGATATCACCTTCATTCTGGCTTTCATTTCCAGGTTTTCTCCTCTACTTTTTATTGCTTACATTAATCGTTTTAACTGTATCATCCATTACCCAAAAACGAGTTAAGAAAAAGCATGAAGAATTACTGGAAAAACAATATCATGAACAAATTGAGAAAATAAATCAGTCAAAGTTACAGTTCTTCATCAATATCTCACATGAAATCAGAACCCCTTTGACTTTAATTGTGTGCTCAATTGAGAAGCTCATTTCAAATTTAAATTTAAATAAAGAACAAGAAAAAGAAACTGAAACGATTGATCGTAACGTAAATCGTATGTTGCAGTTAACCAACGAGTTGTTGGAAATTCGCAAAATAGAAACGGGTAATTATCAGTTAAATGTCAAAAAAGATGATATTGTCAGTGTAATAAAAAATATTGTACAAGCTTTTAAATCGTTAGCTGAGAAACAGGAAATGAAATTATCCATTGACACATTCAAACCTGAAATTCTAATTTGGTTTGATGCAAATGCGCTAGAAAAGTCACTGAGTAATCTGATTTCAAATGCAATAAAGTACACTAAACGGAAAGGGTTGATTAAGATAAAAACTAAATTATCAACCAATAATGAATTCTTGGAGATTAGTGTAATAGACAATGGAAATGGGATTGAACAAGAACAATTGACAAAAATATTTGATCGGTTTTACCAACATGGTGGAAATAAAGACTCATACGAAAATGGCTTTGGAATAGGACTGCATCTAACTAAGAATCTAATTGAACTTCATAAAGGATCTATTTCTGTAACCAGCGAAATAAATAGAGGCTCTGTATTTACAATAAGTTTACCTTTGAGTGAGTCTGTTTACTCTGCCAATGATAAAGCTGATAAAGTAATTTGGAAAACCGACTTTAATACAACCTACTATGGTATAGAAAATCCAGAATCTGAAACTGAAGTAGAAATTTTATCTGCTGAAAATATAGAAGATGCTGATCCCGAAAAATTCACCATTCTATATATAGATGATAACAAAGAACTTCTTGATAATATTGGTGATTATTTATCTGAAACTTATAATGTTATTACTGCCACGAATGGCAAAATTGGCTTTGAAAAAGCAACTCTTTTTCAACCTGATGTAATAATTAGTGACATTGTTATGCCAGTAATGGATGGTTTTGAATTATGTAGTTTCATTAAAACAGATATTAACACTTCGCATATTCCTGTAATACTATTAACTGCTAGAGGCGATTCGGACAGCCAGTATAAAGGTATTGAAATAGGAGCAGATTACTTTATTCCTAAGCCATTTAATGTGAAACTCCTCACACTTACAATTAAAAACCTAATCGAATCAAGAGAAAAACTGAGAAAACTTTTTATTTCAAACCAGTATACAAATCCTAATGAAATTACTACAAACAGCAGAGATGAACAGTTTATGGATAAGCTACTACAATATGTTGAAGAACATATTGGTGAAGATGATTTGAATATTAAATACATTGCCGATACTTTTGCCATGAGTCGTTCAACCTTTTTTAGAAAAATCAAAGCTATTACCGGTACTACCGGAAAAGAATTTATCGATTCAGTAAGACTTAAAAGAGCTGCCCGTTTACTCATTGAAACAGACTTGAATAT
>JBAXGL010000355.1:0-2283 GCA_037139375.1 Bacteroidales bacterium
TATGAATGGGTGAAAAGTTTTTTTTGATGTACAGATTATCTATGTTGAGCCTTAGGCGTCTGTAGTCGAGGTTTTGTCTTTAATACTTGCTCTTAATCTTTTTATCTTCTGTCCTAACATTTTATCCCGTTTGAATTTTTCAAAATAGTCAATAAAATCTTTACGTATTTCTAAACCAGCATCATCAAACCGTTTTATCATCCTTTTAAGTTTAATATCGGTCAGTGAATATCCTTCATCTATAAATCTATTTAATGTTTCAACATTATAAAACTCAATAATTAAAGCAAGTATTGAGTTCTCAAATGGGGGGATAGTAAATCCTAATTCATAAAGCAGTTTTTTCACTTTGTCATTTTTATGAAAAAGACAAAGTAAAAAGATATAATCAGCTTCAGCTTCAAAAGATACAAGGTCTCTCTCAAGTGCATTCAATTCATTTGAAGTAAGATCTCTATGTAAAATTCTTTTCCATTTTACATTTTTCCTACCAATATCAATACAATCTTGTTTTTTCATGTCTATTAAATTATTAGATAAATATAAACAAAAACTCAACCGCAAATACAGATGTTGCTAAATTAGTATTTTATCTAATATTTCAATTATTTAGCCCCAACTTTTTTATTTTCGTCATCGTATTGATGTGAATGCCAGCAAGTTTGGCAGCTTCGGTGTGAGACATGCCGCGTTTTATATAGTCAAGAGCTTTACGGTTCTTGGGCTTGGACAAGAAAGAATGGACATCTTCGGTTGTTCCTCTTTTTCGTCCGGTGTAGGCGTGGCGCGCTTTAGCAAGTCGAATTCCTTCCAGCTGGCGCTCCTTAATCTGACTTCGTTCCATTTCGCTGATGGTGGCAAGAATGGAGATGATTAGCTTTGAAATCGGATTCTCCTTTCCATCTTCATTAATCGTTGTCAGTCCTTGGTTAATGAAATAGACGGGGATCAGTTTTTGATTCAAATATGAGAGTGTGTTCAGGATGTCAAGCATGTCTCTCCCAAGTCGGTCAATCGTGATTGCACTAATTTTTGCCACGATTCCTTTTTCGATGTATCCCAGAATCTCTTTTCCTCCTGGTCTTTGAAAAAAGGGTATTGCGCCCGAACATTTGTCTTCAACCACCAAATCAAAATCCTTTTCACTGACACGCTGTCTGTCGGTGCGTTGATCAAGTGTCGAGACACGGGTGTATAATATGCTCAGTTTTCTCATATTTTTAGGTTTGTCTATCTTCTATCCTATTTTTGTGAAGTTTTTGTGCTTTTCGTGGTTATTCTATCTGCATTTGCTAGGTTGCAACACTCACAATTTAAACTCTACCCCAAAATTGTGAGACTGTGTGCAAAATAAAACAGGAGTTGCTGTTTCTCCTGTTTTGGTGTAATTATTCGTGTTGCCTATGTTATTGGCATTTTTGTGTTATCGTCGTTTTTTACACTCTCTAAGAAAAATCGTCCATACAAAACCGCGCGCTTGCAGTTCAGAGAAAACCCAAAAATCAGGTGAGACCAAATCATGAGGATCTATTTCTCTAAGCTCTTCCACGATTGGGATTAGTTCGGTTTTTACAATCTGCTCTATCTCATTGAGGTAGTCAGGATAGTGTATAATAAATTCGAATGCATCCATTATTAAATAGTTTGTTCGTTGTTATTGTCAAACCCATACTCTTGATTGACTCGTTCATTGTAGTTATTTACTCGCTCAACATGTCTATCAATCGTATCTACCAATTCGTCTATGTATATTCCAGTTAAAGTATTTCGTATTTGATTATCTTCGGTGTAAAATGTGAGGTCAAATAAGTCTGCTCCTTCGTTGTAGGTAATCTGTACTTGCCCTTTCAATATAAAACCATTGACCGAAAACCTCAATCCTTGTTTGATTAGAATTGGAGAAGAGAAACCCCAAGACATGAGGATGGTGGGTTGGGAAAGAAGAATACGGTAGATGTATTTACTCATCTCGTAGTCTGCTAATGTAATATTGTCTAGTGGGTATTCCATCGTTTCTTTTTGTATGTATTCTTGCTTCTTGAATATTGTTGTGCTTATTCCTGCTCTTCTCTTTCTGTGTTTATATTCATTCCCATCCGAATCTGCTCATCAGCTTATTGAATGACTTTTTGATTTTGGATAACGTGAATGGTTTGGCTGCGCGGCTTTCGCAACAAATACAATGATGGTCTGTCGAACGTGGTGTAACATAAAAACTTGCTGAATCTCCAAGTAAAATAGTCATTGCTTTAGTGGTCAAACCAATTGTCATATCTTCGACTA
>JBAXGL010000356.1:0-2276 GCA_037139375.1 Bacteroidales bacterium
TTGTTTTTTAAGATCATCAGGTCTCATTTTTACAAATCAATAAACTTATTCAAAATTAAAAATATTATTTTGCTTGTTTTTTTTGTGTGCAAAGTTCATTTTTACAACATTGTATCTGATTTGAAAAATTGGCTATTTTTTTACACTAACGACAAACTACAATCGGAAAATAATAATAAAGATTTATGAAAGGTCGTTTATATTTATCCTGCTTTCGCCTTTCACAGCTCTAAATTTTCTGCCATTTTGTCCGTAATTAGGACTTAATATCTCGTCTTTTATTTGATTTTCTGACAAAAACTAATGATTTACAAAAAAAAAACTGTTGGCATACGCTTTGTAAAACCAAAGTCGTAACAATAAATGAAAACTCTAACTTATTTAAAATAAATTCAAAAACATTATGGGAAAAATTATTGGAATTGACTTAGGAACCACCAATTCGTGTGTTTCTGTTATGGAAGGTAACGAACCAATCGTTATCGCCAACAGCGAAGGAAAACGTACTACGCCTTCGGTTATTGGTTTTGTGGAAGGTGGCGAACGTAAAGTAGGTGATCCTGCTAAACGTCAGGCTATTACCAACCCCACTAAAACTGTGTTCTCTATCAAACGATTCATGGGTGAAACCTACGATCGTTTGACAAAAGAAATTGGACGTGTGCCTTACAAAGTAGTAAAAGGCGACAACAACACTGCTCGTGTAGATATCGACGGTCGTTTATACACTCCACAGGAAATTTCGGCTATTATACTTCAGAAAATGAAAAAAACGGCCGAAGATTATCTCGGAACTGAAGTGACCGATGCAGTTATTACTGTTCCGGCTTATTTCAACGATTCACAGCGTCAGGCAACAAAAGAAGCCGGTGAAATTGCAGGTCTGAATGTTCGTCGTATTATCAACGAGCCTACCGCAGCAGCTCTGGCTTATGGTTTGGACAAAACCAACAAAGACATGAAAATCGTGGTGTTCGACTGCGGTGGTGGTACTCATGACGTTTCGGTATTGGAACTTGGCGATGGTGTATTTGAAGTAAAATCGACCGATGGTGATACTCACCTGGGTGGTGACGACTTTGACCACCGTATTATCGACTGGTTAGTAGCCGAATTCAAAAGCGAAAACAGCGGTATTGATTTGAGCAAAGACCCAATGGCCTTGCAACGTTTGAAAGAAGCTGCCGAAAAAGCTAAAATTGAACTTTCGAACACCACTTCTTCAGAAATCAATTTGCCCTATATCATGCCGGTTGATGGTGTGCCACGCCACTTGGTTCGCACTTTGACCCGTGCCAAATTTGAACAATTGGTTGACGATTTGATTCAACGTACCATCGAGCCTTGTCGTACCGCTTTAAAAAATGCAGGTTTGACCATTGGCGATATCAACGAAGTAATTCTGGTGGGTGGTTCAACACGTATTCCGGCTATTCAAACTGCGGTTGAAAAATTCTTCGGAAAATCTCCTTCGAAAGGTGTGAATCCGGATGAAGTAGTGGCAGTAGGTGCTGCCATTCAGGGTGGTGTATTGAGCGGTGATGTAAAGGATGTATTGTTACTTGATGTTACACCACTTTCAATGGGTATTGAAACTATGGGTAGTGTAATGACTAAAATGATTGAAGCCAACACGACTATTCCAACTAAAAAATCGGAAACATTTACAACAGCTGTTGACAATCAGCCTTCTGTTGAAATTCATATTTTGCAGGGCGAACGTCCATTGGCAAACCAAAATAAATCGCTGGGTCGTTTCCACCTGGATGGAATAATGCCTGCACGAAGAGGTGAGCCTCAGGTAGAAGTGACTTTTGATATTGACGCAAACGGTATTTTACATGTTTCGGCCAAAGATAAAGCTACCGGAAAACAACAAAGTATCCGTATTGAAGCTTCATCAGGATTGAGCGATGCTGAAATCAAACGTATGAAAGACGAAGCTGCTGCCAATGCTGAAAGCGATGCTAAGGAAAAAGAAAAAATCGACAAACTGAACCACGCTGACAGTCTGATTTTCCAGACTGAAAAACAATTGAGCGAATTTGGCGATAAACTTCCGGCTGATAAAAAAGGTCCGATTGAAGCTGCTTTGGCTAAACTGAAAGAAGCTCACAAGACTCAGGATATTGACGGCATTGATGCTGCTACCAACGAACTGAATACAGTATTCCAGGCTGCAAGTCAGGAGATGTACAACGCTCAGAATGCACAGGGCGGTGCTCAACCGGGAGCTGACTTTGGCGGACAGCCTCAAGGTGGTCACAGCGAAGGAG
>JBAXGL010000357.1:0-2256 GCA_037139375.1 Bacteroidales bacterium
TATATTCACCGTGGCATCGAAAAACTGAGCGAAAACTTAACTTACCCTCAAATACTTCATTTTACTGACCGTCTGGATTATCTTTCGGCTAACATTAACCGTCATGGTTTGTGTATGTGTGTTGAAAAAGCAGGTGAGATTGAAGTTCCAGAACGTGCGCAGTACATTCGTGTTATCATGGACGAGTTGCAACGAATAAGTTCGCATTTATTAGCTTGGGCAGCCATGACTAACGACCTTGGAGCTACGACCGCATTTATTTATGGTATGCGCGAACGTGAACATATTCTGGAAATCTTCGACAAAACCTGTGGTGGTCGTCTGATTATCAATCAGAATGTAATTGGCGGAGTAATGTTTGATCTTTATGCTGATTTCCAAAATGATGTAAAAGCATTTATTCCTTACATGCGCGAAAAACTGAAAGAATATGATCGTTTCTTTTCACACAATGTGATTGCGTTGGGTCGTATGATTGGAATTGGCAATATGACTAAAGAAGAAGCTATCACGTATGCTGTTACCGGACCTGCCGGTCGTGCTTCAGGATGGTCGTGCGACATTAGAAAGCACCAGCCCTATTCTATTTACGGTCAAGTTGATTTCAAAGAAGTAATCCGTACTGAAGGCGATTCATACGCACGCTATCTGAACAGATTGGATGAAATTGAAGAATCACTTCATATAATTGAACAACTCATTGACAATATACCGGCAGGCGAAGTGTGTGCTAAAACAAAAGCCATTATTAAACTTCCGGTTGGTGAATTCTACCAACGTATAGAAACTGCTAAAGGTGAATTTGGTGTATTTATCGAAAGTCGTGGCGAAAAGCAACCATGGCGGTTGAAATTCCGCTCACCGTCTATGGCTCTTGTATCCATTATGCCATTGATTTGTAAAGATGAAAAACTTTCCGACTTCATTGGTATTGGTGGGTCGATGGATTATGTTATTCCTGATATAGACAGATAGTAAAAAGTTTGTAAAGTTTAAAGTTGATAATGTTGATTTCAAACTTAAAACTTTATAACTTTAAAACTTCAACAAATAGAAACTTAAAGAACTTTATAAACTTATGTTATTAAATTATTCACAACCACTGGAATTAGATGGCATTTCGAAGGCATTAGATACTTCGTTAACAGCTTTACCCGATTTCTGGAGAATACTTATCGAATGTGTTTTGGTAGGTGTGGTAATCTTAACAACTTATGCCGTTATAGCATTGATACTTATCTATGCAGAGCGTAAAATTACCGCTTTTTTTCAGGCTCGTTATGGACCAAATCGTGTAGGTAAATGGGGACTTTTACAAAGTGTAGCTGACACTATTAAAATTCTGTTGAAAGAGATTATTAAAATAAACAACGTTGACCGTTTTTTATTCTTTGCAGCTCCGTTTTTTATGGTGTGTGCTTCAGTAATGACCTTTGGAGCTATTGCTTTTGGAAAAGGATTATTGGCCGTCGATTTTAATATTGGAGTACTGTATGTAACCGCTGTTTCATCTTTAGGTATTATTGGTGTATTATTGGCAGGTTGGTCAAGTAACAATAAATACTCAATGATTGGTGCCATGCGAAGTGGTGCTCAGTTTATTAGTTATGAGCTTTCGGCTGGTTTTGCATTGATGACTATAGTGGTTTTAACAGGTACAATGCAATTTTCAGAAATGATTGAAAAGCAGCAATATTGTTGGAATATCTTCAACGGTCATATTTCGTCAATGATAGCTTTTGTGATTTACATTATTTCAGGTCATGCTGAAACTAATCGTGGTCCATTCGACTTACCGGAAGCAGAATCTGAATTAACTGCAGGATATCATACGGAATACTCGGGCATTCAGTTTGGTTTTTATTACCTGGCCGAATACCTGAACATGTTTATTATTGCCGGTATTGCAACTACTGTGTTTTTAGGAGGATATATGCCTATTCAGGTTCGCGGTTGGGAAGGTTTTAATCAGCTAATGAATTATATTCCATCTTTCGTTTGGTTTTTCGGCAAAACTGCAGTTTTGATTTTCCTTAGTTTATGGGTTCGTTGGTCATTTCCACGCTTACGTATCGATCAATTATTAGCTTTGGAATGGAAATACTTGTTGCCAATCAATTTGGTAAATATAGTGGTTATGGTAATTTTGGTTTTAACCGGACTGACATTAACGGATTTATTGCCCGGTATTTTTTAAAAAGCAAGTAGAAATAAGCAGTAAAAGCTAAGTAAAATTACAAAAGCTGCAAAAGCTAA
>JBAXGL010000358.1:0-2249 GCA_037139375.1 Bacteroidales bacterium
CGGATTGATGGAGTATCGGGGCGTCTATATTCAGACTGGGCAGGAGATTTTCCGCATCGGCCCTTACCACGATGGAGCAAACAATATTGGCGAATTCCTTGCCATTGTTCACGCTTTGGCTTTCCTGAAAAAGAACAACAGCACCATGACCATCTACTCCGACAGCATCACAGCTATTGGGTGGGTTCGTCGGAAAAAGTGCAAAACAAAACTCGATAGCACCGACCGAAACGGCGTAATTTTCGACCTCATAGAACGTGCCGAAAAGTGGCTCAGCGAAAATTTCTTTTCCAATAAACTCCTGAAATGGGAAACGAAAATCTGGGGAGAAATTCCTGCCGATTTTGGACGAAAGTGAGCTCAATGTGCCAATGAGTAGTAAATTGTAAATGAATAAATAGTAAATAAATAGCATGCATTACGCCATCATAGCCGCCGGAGAAGGGTCGCGCCTCAAACAAGAGGGCGTGGCATTGCCAAAACCGTTGGTTAGCATTGGAGATGAAGCTTTGCTTGCAAGGTTAATCCGAATCTTTTTAGTAAACAATGCCGAATCCATCAGTCTGATTATTAACGAAGAGATGATAGAGGTGCAGGAGTGGGTTTCGCAGTTGAAACTGGAAATTCCATTCAATCTGGTAGTAAAAAGTACGCCTGGCTCAATGCACAGTTTTGCTGCTTTGGCTCCGTTTCTCGAGAAAGGAAAATTCTGCCTGACTACTGTCGATACTATTTTCTACGAAGATGAGTTTTCGGAATACATCCGTGCTTTCGAACAGAGCGATACTCACGATTGTATGATGGTTGTGACCGACTACATCGACGACGAAAAACCGCTCTATGTGGATGTTGATACCGGAATGAAGATTATCGGATTTCTAGACAAAGAGTACGATGGGTCGATATACATTTCTGGCGGAATTTATGGTCTGACACCACGTTCGCTCACGGTTTTGAGCAATTGTTTCGCTACAGGAAAACTCCGAATGCGGGAGTTTCAGCGAGGATTGGTGGAATCGGGACTGACATTGCAGGCTTTTCCGTTTTCGAAGATTATCGACGTGGACCATGCCGAAGATATTGCTAAAGCTGAAGCATTTTTAACTTCAGTTCACTAGAAAAATTGAAATAATGACTGACGATACAAATCAAATAACAAATAAAAAAGCAATAGCCGCCATACGTCGTTCCCCTGAATTTTCGCCTAATTCAATAGAAAATGATGCGGCTATATTTGATACAGTGGTTGCCAAATTGAAGAATTTAGGATATGAAGTAAACGAATACGAGGAGAATCGTTTTGTTTTCAAATATCAAGAAGAAAAAGTGATTTTTCACATGGGGCGTAGGTGGAAAACACTTGCCAAATTGCTAAATCTGGAAGAGAAAGGGGTGACAGTATTCAATTCGGCAAATGCTGTGGTTGAATGTGACCGATTTAATATGACGATTGCGTTGTTGACAGCTCGTATCCCGTATCCAGAAACCGTTATTCTGATGAGTAATGAAGAGGATATTTTGCAAAAAGTGCCGTTTGAGAAAATGTGGGTGAAACGCTCAGATGGGCATACAACGACGAATGAGGATGTTTGCTTTGTAGAAAGCGTAACAGAATTACCGGCTGTCCTTTTGCAATTTGCCAATCGAGGCATAAAAAAAGTAGTCATCAATCGACATCTCGAAGGCAATCTTGTGAAGTTTTACGGTGTTTCAGATACCGATTTCTTTCACTGGTTTTATCCGTTTGAAGAGAATCACAGCAAATTTGGTCAGGAGGTTATTAACGGTCACGATTCACGTTTGAAATTCGACCAAATCCAACTCGAATCCATTTGCAGAAAAGCCGCCTTAGTTTTAGGATTGCAGATATGGGGTGGCGATGCTATTGTCTCTGCCGATGGTCAGATTCAGGTAATAGATTTTAATGATTTTCCGAGTTTTAAACCTTGTCGAGAAGAGGCGGCGGAGGCGATGGTGAAAATTATTAGGGAGGTTTATGAATTTTAAAATTATGGAAAAGCAAACACTACAATCGACGCTGAAATCTGCAGACACAGAGGAATGGATTGATATCGTATTTTATCGTCCAATTGGTTACCAGATGGCAATATGGGCAAAAAAATTACATATCACACCCAATCAAATCACAGTGACCTCAATGTTTATTGGCATAGCTGCAGGAATACTCTTTTACTACGAGTTGCTCTGGGTGAATGTAATTGGTATGCTTTTGCTGATACTTGCAAATT
>JBAXGL010000359.1:0-2229 GCA_037139375.1 Bacteroidales bacterium
TTATTTACTGTTCTTTTTGTAATATTTAATCATTTTCGGTATCACCTCTTCCACTGTGCCATTTATCACATAATCGGCAACGGCATTGATAGGTGCATTTTCATCGTTATTGATGGAAATGATGATGGCGCTCTCCTGCATTCCTGCAATGTGTTGGATTTGACCAGAAATGCCACATGCAATATAGAGTTTGGGGCGAACAGTAGTACCTGTTTGTCCGATTTGACGATCGTGATCTACATAACCAGCATCGACTGCAGCCCGAGACGCTCCGACTTCTCCACCTAAGGTAGATGCCAGTTCGTGAAGTAATTGGAAATTCTCTTTAGATCCAACACCATAACCACCCGCAACAATAATAGGTGCTGCTTTCAGGTTTACTTTCGAACTCTCGATGTGTCGTTCAATAATTTCTACGACAAAATCTGTATCAGAGATGTACTTTTTTGGATCAAGTTTCACTACTTCGCCTTTGTACTTGAGATTAACAATCTCTTTTTTCATAACACCTTCGCGAACGGTTGCCATTTGTGGTCGGCAATCCGGATTGATAATCCACGCTACAATGTTTCCACCAAATGCTGGACGAATCTGATAAAGTAAGTCTTTGTAGACTTTTCCCTCTTTTTTATCTTCGTGATCGCCAATTTCGAGCGATGTACAGTCGGCTGTCAGTCCGCTATGTAAAGCTGATGAAACGCGTGGACCCAAATCGCGACCAATGCTGGTAGCACCCATCAAACAAACCTGAGGTTTTTGTTCTTTAAACAGATTGATCATCACCGAAGTGTGGGGTTGTGATGTATATGGATAAAGACGTGGTTCATCTACAATATAAACAGTATCAACACCATACGGAATGATTTGGCTTTCTACACCATCTAATTTGCTTCCAACCACCAAAGCTTCAAGTTTGCACTTGAGCTGATTAGCCAGTGAACGGCCTTTGGTGAGAAGCTCAAGACTAACATCAAGAACGATGCCATCTTCAATTTCGCAATATACAAATAGGTTATTCATTTATTTATTTCTTTAGAATTAATCGGAAGTTAAAACAGCAAGAAGTTATTCAAATAACAACCAACGTTTTTTCCTTATTAAATTATAATTTTTTCTTCTCCGTTGTAATATTATCCAATCGTATGATTTGCAATCAATTCAAACATCAAGTGATCCATATCACGGTCGGTGGCTTTCAATACCATGCTTTCCTTTGCCTGAAAAACTACATTTTCGATTTTTTTCACTTTGGTAGGTGAGCCTGACAAACCTACTTGTACCAATTCAGCATCAACGTCAGTCACTCCCCACTCAACGAGATTGAGGTATGGACGACCATCAAACATGTCAGTATAATCGACATTCATATTCTGCTTTTCGGTAATCGTCTTGGCGTATTTGTATTTTTGAATTAGTTTGGCGTGTCGCGGACGGCATTCGTCGGCTGACCCGTTAACGGTAATCAACAACGGTTTCTTGCATTCCACAATTTCCACTCCGCGTTCTAAGCGACGTTTTACTCTGAATTTTCCACCTTTCACTACATGAATTTCTTCGGCGTAGGTGACTTGGGGGATTCCCAACTTCTCAGCCACCTGTGGACCAACTTGCGCTGTATCTCCATCGATAGCTTGTCTGCCGCAAATAATAAGATCAAATTCTCCCATTTTACGAACAGCACAAGACAATGCATAAGAAGTTGCCAAAGTATCAGCTCCAGCAAATGCACGGTCGGTCAGCAATACGCCGCCGTCGGCTCCACGGTAAAGACCTTCGCGAATGATTTCTGCAGCACGACCTGGTCCCATAGTCAACAAATGAATAGTTGTGCCCGGATGTTTCTCTTTCAGCTGCAAAGCTTGCTCAAGTGCATTCAAATCCTCAGGATTAAAAATGGCAGCCAGAGCGGCACGATTCACCGTTCCATCAGCTTTCATAGCATCTTTCCCAACATTTCGTGTGTCGGGAACTTGTTTTGCTAAAACAATGATTTTTAGACTCATGATAAATATTTAAGTTATTAATAATTATTTCATTTTCTCCAATTCTTCTCTTACTGAGCGGGCTGGGTGGTGCCTATATTTCTTTAAAAATTTCGCTCACCGTTGGGTGAGGAAAAACAGTACGTTGCCATTGCTTCAATGTCAATCGGGCTTCAATCGCCATGGCTGCCAGTGCAATAAGTTCCGAAGCAGGATTACCAAAAATATGTACGCCTATTACTCGCTC
>JBAXGL010000360.1:0-2224 GCA_037139375.1 Bacteroidales bacterium
TAAAATAATTATCAGATGAGAATTTTTTCAAAATTTCACGGATTTATACTTGGCATAAGTATTGGATTCTACTTTGGAGCAATTGATTTACAATCGATTAACGCTCAAGCTAAACCAACCTCAAAAGAGGAAAAGTATGCTAAAGAGATTGCACAGTTTTCACAAGAGGATAAAAAAGGTATTGACTCCACAAATCTTGTCGTGTTTATCGGTAGTTCGACTTTTCGGAAATGGACTGATATGCAAAGTTACTTTCCGAAATCCAATATACTGAATCATGGATTCGGAGGTTCACGACTTGCCGAAGCCATTTATTTCGCTGATAAATTCGTTTATCAATACAAACCTGCTCAGGTAGTGCTTTACGAAGGTGATAACGATTTGGGTGGTGGAATTACGGTTGAAACCTTATTGGCTGATTTAAAGGTATTTGTTCGCTTGACCGAGATTAAATTACCAAAAACACCCATCATTTTATTGTCTGTCAAATACAGTCCTCGACGAAATGCTCAACGCGAACAAATTAAGGAATACAATGCCAAAATGAAAGATTTTGCAGCCACAAAACCGAATCTCAAATTCGTTGATATTGCATCTGTGATTCTGAATGAAAACGGAACTTATCGAAAAGAATTATTCACCGCCGACAGTTTACATGTTAATGCCTATTGTTACAAGCTTTTTGCAAACAAAATAGAACCTTTCTTAATCAAAAAACAAACAAAATAACTATGAAACTTCATTTAAGAATCCAATTCACTATAATTAGTATATTTTTATTCAGCATTTTAAATGCTCAAAATCTCAAACTTGCCGAAATCTTCAACGAAGGTGCCGTGCTTCAACGCAATGCAAATGTAACGGTTTGGGGAACTTCAACTCCTAAGTCCTTTGTTTCAGTTAACATTCAAGGAAAACAAATCCAAACCAAAAGCAACAGTGATGGAAAATGGAGTTTAGATTTAACAGCACTAAAAGAAGGTGGACCGTACGAATTGTCTGTCAATTCAGCTAAAGAAACATTGAAAATCAACGAAATATATGTTGGTGAAGTTTGGATAGCCGGTGGTCAATCGAATATGGCATTTATGCTTCAAAATTCCGATAATGGAAAAGAAGAAATTTCACAGGCAAAAAACAAGAATATCAGATTTGTAATGGTTCCATTCAAAGCTTACGATGGTGACAAAAATCGAGGCGATATGCGTTGGCGAACTGCTACTCCAGAAAATGTAGCTTCGATGTCAGCAGTCGCATATTATTTTGCAAAAGATTTGCAAGCTAAATTAAATGTGCCTATTGGCGTAATTTGCTGTTACAAAGGGGGTTCTGGAGCTGAAACTTGGATGAGTCGTGAATCGTTATTGAAAAATGGGGTAACTGCACCACTTGTTGAAAATTACGATAAAAACTACGCTAAACGTGGAAAAGAGAAATATTTTGAATTGCTCGCCAAATACAACAAAGATTTAAAACAATATAACGATACGACTAAAGAAGGACGAGCTGCGTTAAAAAAGCCAAGCGAACCGATGGGTGAACAAAACTTTAATCGTCCCGGAGCTTTACACGACACTATGTTGAAACGCGTAATTCCATATACCACAAAAGGGGCAATCTGGTATCAGGGAGAGCATAACTCACCTCATGCAGGTCAATACCGCACATTATTTCCAGCCATGATAGAACAATGGAGAGCTGACTTTAAAAACGCGAATCTTCCATTTTTATTTGTGCAACTACCAAGTTATGCAAATGCCGACGCAAACAATAGACCAACCTGGCCGGAGCTTCGCGAAGCCCAATTATTAACTTTGAAAAATGTAAAAAATACAGGAATGGCGGTTACTATTGACTTGGGAGAAAAAACCAACATTCACCCAACACACAAAGAACCTGTGGGAAAACGTTTAGCAGCAATTGCATTCAATCAAGTATATGGATTTGATATCCCATATACAGGCCCTATCTTTAAGAATGTCGAATTCAAAGGCGCTCAGGCTATACTATCGTTTGACTTTGTGTATTCTGGGTTAAAAGCAGATGGTGAATTGCAAGGATTCAGCATTTGTGGGGTTGACAAGCAATTTGTACCAGCAAAAGCA
Organism: Bacteroidales bacterium; assembly: GCA_037139375.1. GTDB lineage: Bacteria > Bacteroidota > Bacteroidia > Bacteroidales > UBA7332 > CAXXIC01. The sequence continues at coordinate 2,106 of JBAXGL010000360.1, forward strand.
GTAATTAAAGACAATCAGATTGTTGTTTATGCCGAAGGTCTTTCGACACCTACTGCTGTGAGATATGGTTGGGAAAACTGGACTGAAGCTAATCTTAAAAATAGCGCTGATTTTTTGGC
>JBAXGL010000361.1:0-2209 GCA_037139375.1 Bacteroidales bacterium
CGACGATAGACAATCATTGCACGCTCAGCACCTAAACGACGTGCAGTTCGCACAGCATCCATCGCGGTATTTCCTGCTCCAATAATTGCTACATTTTTGCCAAAATAAACGGGAGTATCAGATTCGGAACTCGCTGCATGCATCAAATTAACACGTGTCAGGTATTCGTTTGACGACATCACGCCATTTAAATTCTCACCTGGGATATTCATAAAGCGAGGCAAACCTGCGCCACTCGCCACAAAGATTGCTTTAAAGCCCATTTCGTGCAAATCATCATACGACAATGTGCGACCAATAATGCAATCTGTCACAAATTCAACGCCCATGTTGCGCAGATTATTAATCTCAACATCAACTATGGTGTTTGGAAGTCGAAATTCTGGAATGCCATATTTCAAAACGCCACCTATTTCGTGCAAGGCTTCATAAACGGTCAAATCATATCCCAGTTTCGCCATATCATTCGCAAAAGCCAGTCCTGCCGGTCCTGAGCCAACCACTGCAATCTTGATGCCATTCTTCAAAATATCAACGGCTTCATCTGACGAACCATACTTCTGCTCATAATCTGCAGCAAAACGTTCAAGATACCCAATAGCTACGGCATCCTTACCCATCTTTTCGGTATAGATACATTTAGCCTCACACTGACGTTCTTGTGGACAAACTCTACCACACACTGCGGGAAGTGAATTTGATTCTTTCAACACTTTAGCAGCTAACAAAAAATTACCAGCTTCAATGTGCTTAACGAAGGTCGGGATATTATTTTCAACAGGACAACCAGTCATACAAGATGGATCGGCACAATCCAAACAACGAGCTGCCTCTTTTTGAGCTTGCTCTGCTGTCAGACCCGTATTTACCTCTTCAATATTGGTGCTTCTGAAATCGGCATCCAACTCGTTCATATGAACACGTTCGGTTGCAGCTCTCTCTTTCGCTTTAATGGTTTTACGCAGAACCTCTCTCCACTCTTCCGAACGCTTTTCTGCAATATCTTTTTTATCAATCATTTTTCAAAATCATTAATCGTTAGACAATAATATTTATTCTTGATCTTTATAAGAAGATAAACGCATCAGCATTTCATCGAAATCAACCTGATGAGCATCAAACTCTGGACCATCCACACACACAAATTTAGTCTTTCCACCCACAGAAACACGACAAGCGCCACACATACCTGTTCCGTCCACCATAATGGTATTCAAAGAAGCAACCGTTGGAATTTCGTATTTCTTAGTCAATAACGAAACAAATTTCATCATCACTGCAGGACCAATAGCGACGCACATATCCACTTTTTCACGAAGTATAACCTCTTCCACGCCATTTGTCACTAATCCTTTTTTGCCAGAAGACCCATCATCAGTCATAATAATGAGTTCGTCCGAGTTTTGACGCATCTGTTCTTCAAGAATCACTAAATCCTTATTTCGAGCAGCCAAAACTGTAATTACCCGATTACCTGCTTTTTTTAAAGCTTCAACTATCGGAAATAACGGAGCAACACCCACACCACCTCCTGCACAAACAACAGTACCCACATTTTCGATGTGGGTAGCTTTACCTAACGGACCAACTACATTTGTTATGTAATCTCCTTCATTCAATGCACAAATTTTGGCTGATGTTTTTCCTACATTTTGGATAACTAATGTAATGGTTCCATTCTCTTTACTTGCCGTAGCTATAGTCAAAGGAATTCGCTCACCACCTTCTCCTTGTCTTACCATCACAAAATGACCCGCCTTTCGGGAACGAGCTATTAAGGGAGCCTCAATCTCAAACATTACTACTTTTTCGGAGTAGTATTCTTTTTTTACGATTTTATTCATCCTGACAATATATTGGTATTAAAATAAGCAGATTAGCAAGAAATACAAATATAGGTAGAATCTAAGCAAGCACAAACTAAGAGTGTATAATGGGGCAGAAAATTAACTAAAAACAACAAACCCTCACCAGAATTCACTGATGAGGGTTTTAAAAGAGGCGGCTACCTACTCTCCCACTTGCGCAGTACCATCGGCGTTATCGGGCTTAACTTCTCTGTTCGGAATGGGAAGAGGTGGAACCCCGATGCTATAACCACCTAAATATTTCAATTAGGTTTTGTAGTAGAGACGAAGCATGCTTCGTCTTTACTGTCATATCGGCAAGAAGTAATAGTTCAATCAGAAAAACCAGCGATCCCATCTAT
>JBAXGL010000362.1:0-2193 GCA_037139375.1 Bacteroidales bacterium
GTATTCATACCACGAATCAGAATCTGTTGATCATTTCCACCCGGACTTCCGGCTGATGTCATAACAGTTACACCAGGCATTGAACCACTTATTGCATTAGCCAAGTTAGTTACTCCTCCTTTTGTTTTCAGGGACTCACCAGTTGTTTGTGCTATAGATCCAACTACACTTTGTTTCTTCTGGCTGGCATAACCAACAATTACTACCTCATCAATATTTCTTGAAGTGGGAAGTAATTGAATTTTCATAGCTGTATCTTCTGCTGAAAATTCTTTTGGGTTGTAACCTATGTATGAAAATACAAGCTTAGCGTTGGCTGTTGTAACTTTAAGTACAAAATTACCATTAACATCAGTAATGCTGCCATTTTTCGTTCCTTTTTCAGTAACACTTACACCAATCATAGGTGTATTTGTTTCATCTAATACGATTCCTTTAATGGATTTTTTTTGTGGTGTGACTTCTGTTGGTTTTTGTAGCTGATTGCTTGCAATGAGATGTGGTGAAAATCCGCAAAGCATGATAAGTAAAACCACAGAATAATACTTCTTACATGATAAGAAAGTACTTCTACTTTGATTAGATTTAAAATTCATTAGTCGTTATTTTTAAGATTATATATTTTAGAAGTGTATGAAATCTTCAATATCTTATTGTTCTAATATTTGATAAAGATATTTTAAAATGATAATTATCAACCTGTTTTAGGAACTTATTTATTCTTTATGCGATTTTTTATTCATAGGTATCTAACTTTTTGAATTAAAGTACAAATAAACTGTAAATACGAAACAGATACCGATTAAAAAAGTCTCAATTATAATGTGATTTTGTTTCAATCTGATAAAACATAATATAACAAAAAGTTGCGATGTGTTAGAGACATTTATCAAATCAATTATTATTCAAACCTTCATTTTTTGATTTTTCCTTTTTAACTTCTCTTTCATCACTTTAATTATTATCATCTTTATCCTTTTTGGCTTTCGGAATTACAGCCGGTACATTCATAGATGCCCATTCGTCATACAATTTGACTAATTCTTGGAACTTTTCCGGATATTTCTCTTTTAAATCGGCAGTTTCGTTTCGATCGGTTTTCATATCATAAAGAGACCAAGTATCTTTTATATATACAGCCTTCCAGTTTCCAACCCTAATGGCCTTCCCTTTTGCCCATTGCCAGAAAATCGGTTTTTGACGCTCTTTTAAAGTTTGGCCTTTCAATGCCGGCAGAAAACTCTCGCCTTGCATGGGTACAATCTCCTGATTTCTGAAGTTTTTGGGGTAAGTAGCTTCCGTAATATCTTTGAAAGTTGCCATAATATCTACAAAATGAAAGGGCTGATTGTTGATTGTGCCATTTTGTTTGATAGTTTTTGGCCACCATGCTATAAATGGAGTGCAAATTCCACCTTCGTAACTATTATTCTTAAAATAACGATATGGCGTATTGCATACATTTGCCCAATCTTCGCCTACCGAAGCCCAATAAGCCAACGTTCCCGGTGCACCTTTACCATTTTCACTGCCTATCTTTTTTTCGTAATTTTCGGCACAGGCACCATTGTCAGAAGCAAACAGAATTAATGTGTTTTTCAATTTGCCTGTCTCTTCCAATTTCTTTAGCAATTTGCCAATATTTTGGTCGATACGATCAATCATAGCTGCATAGATAGACATCCTTAAATCTTCCTTATCTTTTTGCTCTTCTGTAAGTGTTTCCCAGTCTAATGCAGTTTGTTTGGATAATTGCATACTTGGATCTACCATTCCCAACTCAAGCATTCTCTTATATCGGGCATCACGAATGGTTTTATATCCAACTTTGTATTTACCTCTGTATTTTGCAATATCTTCGGGCCACGCCATCAAGGGGTCATGAGGTGCAGTAAATGCTAAATACAGAAAGAACGGATTCTTCTCATTTTTGTATTCGTCCAAATAGGATATAGCATTTTTCGTAAAATAGTCTGTCGAGTAAAAATCTTTCGGCGGATTATAAGGATGGTTGGCTTTGTCGTCAATATTCCATGTATCCGGTCCACCTTTAAAAATTGGAGCGAGTTCACCTTCACGTTGTTCACCCGGATTAAAGTGGTTGGTTGCTCCACCAAAGAATTCGTACACACGGTCGAATCCAAAGTTGTAAAGGCTCGTTTTACTGTGATTTTTACCGGAGAAAAGCGTTCT
>JBAXGL010000363.1:0-2183 GCA_037139375.1 Bacteroidales bacterium
ATGAAAAAGGATCATTGGAGTAGAACCACCTGAAACAGCGATATAAAAATTTCGCTCTTTCTCTTGATTCAACCATCTGATAATTTGTTCGGAAAGGGCACGAGCGGCATCTAATGAGCTAATGGAAACGTTTTTATTCATGATAAAGAATGATTTATTTAAACAACAGCCTACAATGTAATTTGTTTATACAACAAAAATAGTTTATTGTCAGGTAATATCAAATGGATCGTTTCTGATTTGATTAGTTTTATTAAATTTGCGGAACAATCAACTAATCATAAATAGAATGAAAACCAACAAATTAATTCAACTTTCACTTACTTTGTTTTTTGTCATCACTACGGCATGCGTCTCAACCACCGAGGACCCGTCTGTCACTTATGAAAAGTGGAAAAAGGATAATGAAGATTATTTCAAAAACATGAAAGACAGTGCATCATATCGCTTGTGTGATATTCCTGTTAATAGAGGTGGTGGTAGTTTTTATTCTAAGATTATCAAGAAGGGTGATTCACTAAGTATTTGTCCTATTTCTACCGATACTGTACTGGTCAACTACCGAGGTATAATGCTGTCTGGCTATATTTTCGATCAAACTTATATTGGGCAAAATCCAGTTAGCGATTTTGCTGCGACACCCCGCTATTTTGTTGTAAAAAAACTTATCGCAGGTTTTTCAGAAGCATTGATGCAGATGAAGGTTGGTGAGTTTAGAAGAGTAGTGTTGCCGCAAGACTTGTGTTATGGCGCAAGTGGTGTCAGCATTATTCCACCTTATTCAACGTTGGTTTTCGATATTCAACTAATAGCAATAGGTGTTCGATCTTCTAGTTTGAATTGATTTTTTGCATTGGATTAAAATAAGGAGTCCTTCAAATTTTATTTAGAAGGGCTCCTATTGATTTAATGTGATATTAAATTTTTGGTTGAATAGGTTGTTGAGGTGAGTGAAACTCTTCACCTGGTTTTCCTCTATGTTCTCCTTTGAATTTTCTTCCTTCGCCATCGTGGAAGCGTTTTCCTCTCATCTCTTTAGCCTTTTCCATCTGAGCCGAACGTTTGGCTTTCAGTTGTTGGAATTTCTCTGTACCTAGAATTTTCTCCAATTCAGCATCATTTGCTTTGCGGGATTCTTCCATCTTTGCCATTGCTTTTTCGTGCATTTGCTTCATTTCTGCCATTTGTTGCTCGCGTTGCTTGTCTTGTTTCTCATACAAAGCCTGTAGCTTGTCACGTTGAGAATCGGTCAGCTCCAAATCAACAGCAATATGACCTGCTCTTTTCTTTGGTGACAACTTCTCTTTCATCTCTTTTCTAAACTCATTTCGTGGGCATTTGTCGCCTTTTTCTTTTGAGTTTAGTTCTTGTGCTGCAACAGTCATTGTGAAAATTGCTGCGATAGCTAAAGCCAACATTCCTTTCGTTTTCATAAAACAATCGTTTTTAAAGTTAGTAACTTTTGTTTGGGTATTTTGTATTCTTTGACGTAAGCGCGACGAAATGGTTTAATCGGAGGAGCTGATTTTGAAATATTTAACCCACGTTTTTTTTCTGCTAAAAATAAAGTTGTGAATTAGTTCGAGAATAAAAAAGGCTGAATTCAAAATGAATGAACTCAGCCTTTGGTATAAATGAAAATATTTCCCCCAATTACAAAGGAATATTTCCGTGTTTCTTCGCAGGGTTGCTTCGGCTCTTGGTGTGCGTCATATCCAATGCCTGAATAATTTTTGCACGGGTTTGTTGAGGCAAAATGATTTCGTCAACATAGCCTAATTCTGCAGCACGATAAGGATTTGAGAATTTTTCCTCGTATTCAGCCAGTGCTTTTGCTTTGGTTTCTTCATCTGCATTGCGATACAGAATGTTTACCGCACCAGCGGCACCCATGACAGCAATTTCAGCACTTGGATAAGCAAAAACTGCATCTGAACCAGTGTGTTTGCTCGACATCACGATGTAGGCTCCACCGTAAGCTTTTCGGGTAATAACAGTAATCTTTGGAACTGTTGCTTCTACAAAAGCGTAGACTATTTTTGCTCCATGACGAATAATACCGTGGTGCTCCTGAGTCGTACCTGGTAAGAATCCAGGAACATCTTCAAACGTAATCAAAGGGATATTAAAACAGTCGCAAAAGCGAATAAAACGAGCAGCTTTGTCGGAAGCATCAATATCCA
>JBAXGL010000364.1:0-2181 GCA_037139375.1 Bacteroidales bacterium
TCGCAATGAACTGGATAGAATAGTGGGGATGACTCGGACTTATTTTCAATTGTCGGATGTAAAGATAAGTCTAATTATCGGATATAATGGAATAACCAGATAAAACTTACTTAAAATCAAGCAATTAACGTATTTTACGCATAAAAAAACCGTTATAAGAAATTATCTTACAACGGTTTAGCCATTTAGTACCCAGGATGAGATTCGAACTCACACAAGCTTTCGCCCACTACCCCCTCAAAGTAGCGCGTCTACCAATTTCGCCACCTGGGTAAATATCTTTATGATTTGCAGTGCGATGTGCCCAGAACAGGACTCGAACCTGCACGTACTTACATACACTAGTCCCTGAAACTAACGCGTCTACCAATTCCGCCATCTGGGCAATCATAAAACAAAAAAATTGCAACCACCGTTGCAATTTTGAGCGAAAGACGGGACTCGAACCCGCGACCCTGACCTTGGCAAGGTCATGCTCTACCAACTGAGCTACTTTCGCATTTTGCGAGTGCAAATATACATCAACTTTTCAAATCTGCAAACTGTGAATCTTATTTTTTCACTACAATCTTCACTTAAACGCTCTAATTATAAGGATTTCGTCAATTCAACATTATTCTCCATTTCTAAAGATAAATAAAAATTCAGATATTCTGTTGTTTTTACTTGATATGGCTTAACATCCAAAAAAAAGTGTATTTTTGTAAAGAATGAATTTTAATTAAAACCACACAATTCAAACACAACAAAACTCCTACCTATGAATCCACTAAACCTGATCATCAACGACCCTTGGCTTAAACCTTTTGAACAAGCCATAGTCGGTCGACACAACTATGCCACCTCCAAAATAAAGGAGTTGACCGAAAATGGGAAAAAATCTCTCTCCGATTTTGCCAGTGGTTACCTGTGGTATGGGATGCATAGAACCGAAAGAGAGTGGATTTTTCGTGAATGGGCACCTAATGCCACACAAATATATCTGATTGGCGATTTCAACGGCTGGAAAGAAGAAGGTGTATATGCACTTCGTCCGATGGCAAATGGCAATTGGGAAATAAAGCTTCCTTTGGACAAACTGACTCATGGCAGTCTGTATAAGCTTTCAGTCCATTGGAATGGTGGACAAGGCGAACGCATACCGGCATGGGCAAACCGCGTAGTACAAGACGAAGAAACCAAAATATTCTGCTCTCAGATATGGAATCCTGAGAAACCTTATAAATTCAAAAAGAAAGCATTCAAACCATCGACCTCTCCCCTCTTGATTTACGAATGCCATATCGGTATGGCGCAACCCGAAGATAAAGTAGGAACATATAACGAGTTCCGCGAAAAAATACTTCCACGCATTGCCAAAGCAGGTTACAACTGCATACAGATTATGGCAATCCAAGAACATCCTTATTATGGCTCATTCGGATACCATGTGTCGAGCTTCTTTGCGCCATCGTCGCGCTTCGGTACACCAGAGGAGTTGAAGATGCTAATCGACGAAGCTCACCGACTTGATATAGCAGTAATTATGGACATTGTGCATTCTCATGCCGTTAAAAACGAACTCGAAGGCCTAGGTCGCTTCGACGGCTCTTACGACCAATATTTTTATGGTGACCACAAACGTGAACATCCGGCGTGGGATTCCCTTTGCTTCGATTATGGTAAAAACGAAGTAGTGCATTTCCTGCTTTCGAATTGCAAATACTGGATTGATGAATTCAAGTTCGATGGCTACCGTTTCGATGGGGTCACATCGATGCTCTATTATTCGCACGGATTGGGTGAAGCTTTTGGCGGATACGACGATTACTACAATGGCAGTCAGGACGGTAATGCCATTTGCTATCTGACGCTGGCAAATGCAGTCATACACGAAGTAAACCCAAAAGCAATAACCATTGCCGAAGAAGTGAGCGGCATGCCAGGATTAGCTACCAAGGTGGAAGATGGCGGTATCGGCTTCGACTATCGCATGGCGATGGGAATTCCCGACTATTGGATTAAAATGATCAAAGAGAAGAAAGACGAAGATTGGCATCCTTCTGCCATTTGGTGGGAACTGACCAACCGCAGAGCAGACGAAAAAACGATAAGTTATGCCGAAAGCCATGATCAGGCATTGGTCGGCGACAAAACAATTATATTCCGACTGATTGATGCCGATATGTATTGGTTTATGTC
>JBAXGL010000365.1:0-2169 GCA_037139375.1 Bacteroidales bacterium
GCTTTCAGATTTTTGTATTCCGAAGTCACCTGCTGCAAATTCTTCTGCGAATATACATCCTCTTTGTAGAGTTCGTTGTGACGACGGTATTCGGCTTGAGCGTATTCTAGTTTGTTTTTCACTTCGAGATAATTCTGCTGAATGTCCACAAACTCCTGATTGGTAAGAATAGCCAACACCTGACCTTTGCGTACTGCAGTTCCGGGTGTGAGTTGAATGCTCTTCACAAATCCACCCATAGGCACACAAACGGTTGCCATATCCTGCGGCGAAACAGTGACTGTGCCGTTTACCTTTAGGCTGCCACTCATAGAGCGCATTTCGAAGCTACCGAGTTCAATGTTGGCTAGTTTAATTTGGTCTGCTCGTAGTTCGACGATGTCTTCGGGAAGATTTTCCTCTTCCTTTTCTGTGCTTTTTTGTCCGCCTTTGCACGATAGTAAGGCGATGGTAATCACCAGACAAGCGGAGATAGTTTTTATCGATTGGTAGTTCATAATTCGTTCTATTAAAATATTTTACCAGTAATATAATCAATTGAAATGAGTGTTTGGTTGTAGCTGTTGAGCGCATCGAGGTAATTCTGTTTAATGCCCAAAGCGCGCGTCAGATTCGTGATGTAGTCGAGGTAATCCATCGCACCGGAACGATAGCTTCGCGTAGCCTGCTCAATGATGGTGTTGGCTTCGGGGATGGCTTGCGACTCGTAATAACTGACACTTTGATTGTATTTGGCGTATTCGTTCATCAACGAACGGTAGTTGCCTGCGAGCGATTTCTCCGCGTTTTCGGCATCCAATTCAGCTGCTTTCTGCTTCAGTTTAGCTGCTTTTGCTTTGGCAGAATAGGGTGCAAACCACAGCGGAATAGCGATTCCCACCTGAATGGCGTTGAATCGATTGTCTGTGCCGAAGGTGCGTGGCAGTCCGTTCACTTCCTGTACGCCCTGCATTGTTTGACTCAAGTAACCGACGCTGAAATCGGGTAACATTCGACTGATTTCGAGCTTTCGCTCCACTTTCGATAGTTCGATTTGTTGCTTCTGAAAACCGATAGTGGGGTTTTCGGCAAGGTTTTCGTTGTTTGATGCGGGAAGCAAATTGATTCGTTGCAAGACACTGTCAGCTGGTAGCAAAGTCGCTTCTACATTGAGCACTATTTGCAGCTTCTGTTGGTAAATGAGTAAATCGGCACCAACTTGCTGCAACTGATTTTTGGCTTCCATACTTTGGGAGCGGGCGGTCATCATCTCCAAACGATTCGTTTCGCCAACTTTCGCACGGAGTTCGGCTGCACGAAAGAAACCGCTATACAAACTATCTTGGTATTCGAGCAGTCGTTTCTTTGAGTACAAATAGGTCAATTGCCAATAGAAACGTTTCACCTCGGTGGCAATTTCGAGTTGCGACGCCTTCTGTTGCCATTCGCTGCTTTTGATGTTTGCTTTTGCAAGGCTGTTTTGGTGAATATAAACCGTGGGGTAAGCAAACGACTGCGACACCGAGATACTGTTGTCTTTGGTGTGCGAATTGAGTTGACCGTATTCTCCGCTAATGTTTGTTTTGGGAATGTCCCACGAAGCACCTTTCAACGCTTTCTGCACGCCGACGGAATAAGCAGACGAGCGAACAGTCAGGTTACTGTCTAACGCCATTTCGATGGCTTGTTTCAGCGAAATGATTCTTTGCGTTTGTGCATTTACACTGAATGAAAGCATCGTCAATAACAATATGATTGACAAGGTCTTCTCCGATTTTCTTCTAAAGAAATCCGTAAAGGAAAAGGACGAGAACAACACGTAAAACACAGGTAACACAATCAACGTGAGCAGTGTTGCGGTAATTAATCCGCCAATGACAACCGTTGCAAGTGGTTTTTGCACCTCAGCACCTGTAGAAGAAGAGAGTGCCATCGGCAGAAATCCGAGCGATGCCACGGCTGCTGTCATCAATACGGGGCGAAGACGGGCATGTAATCCTTTTTTGACACGTTCGGTGAGGTCAGCGATGCCCTCTTTTTCGAGGCGGTTGAACTCTGCAATCAGCACAATGCCGTTGAGTACTGCCACGCCAAATAGCGCAATGAATCCAACACCTGCAGAAATAGAAAAGTGCATGTCTCGCAACCAAAGCGCCACCACGCCACCAATGGCCGACATCGGCACGGCGG
>JBAXGL010000366.1:0-2141 GCA_037139375.1 Bacteroidales bacterium
GCAACTAATACATTGTTGGCTACAAATAGATTGGTGAAAATTGTATTGCTTTTAATCAGTTGATTCGTGTTTGATGTAAATGAATAAAGACCAATATTGGTTACAACTCCCACTAAACTGTTTTGAAATACAGCTAAATCGCTAGTTGATAATGTATTTGTCAGAGTCCAATTATTGGGGTCAATTAGGCTTGAAGTAAGAGGAGCAGCTAGCAATCCTAGTTTTGTTGCTGCAAAAATATAGCCATTGAAGAGCGCTGTAGAAAGAACGCTTTTGTTTAAAAGGTAGGTTTCAGACACTTCGTGTTTCGTTAAATTAATAACACTCACACCATAAGCTGTCGCCAAATAGGCTTTGTTACCGCTGAAGTTAACTTTGTTAATTGTTTTATTCAATGGCAAAGGATTATCTTTAATGTTTGAAATATTATAAATATGCCCATCATTTGTGAGTAAGTCTATGTTTGCATTATCATACACAATGACTAATACATTATTATCTGAACTGTATGAAATCAATGCAACTTTACTGTCGCTTAGCCCATCGACTTTACTATAGATATTGATAGCTTGCGTTGTTTTATTGTAAGCAAAAAGAGCACCGTCAGACAGTCCAAAGACTTTTGTCGGGGTTTCGGCAACTTGCGTCACAGATGAATATGCAAGATGTGTTCTCCATGTTCCTGCAGGTAATTGTGCCATTGAAGAGATAGAGAAAAATATTAAAAAAAAGAAAATTATGTGCTTCATTTTTCTAAGAGATAGGAGTTTACACTAAAAATTTAAATACAAAAGTAATATAATTTCATCCATTTGATTATTTCAATTGAAAAGTAAATACTGATTCACTAAAACAGAAATTGCTTATTTCAAAATAAGAATCTTGGATACGATACCATCAAGCCCATCACTGGTGGCTGCATAAACTAAATATACCCCACTGGACAAATGATTCCCCGCTCGATTACGCCCGTTCCAAGTGATTTGTCCACCTTCTGATATGCCTTCAAAAATAGAATTACCATTGATGTCTGTAATCCGAACTGTTGAGTTCGCCAATAATCCAGTGATTGTGATTAGTCCTTCATAATCTGGACGAACAGGATTTGGAAAAGTATACACATCTGAATATGTGCTTTTGCCTTCAATGGCATCACTTCGATAAGAAACAAGCCCTTTGTCTGTACCAATAAAAACTTCACCAGTCAATGGGTGAATGGCAATGGATAAAACCTTATTTGAAAGTAAAGGGCTATTTTCGGAAGTGAAATGAAAAATAGTTTCTTGTCCGTTATCACTTACCAGATATACACCGTTCGATTCTGTACCAATCCATTTTCGATTACCTCCATCAACACAAATGGTCCGTATTTTTTCACTTTCTAATAAATAATCTGCCAATTGAGTCCCGTCATTTCGAGGGACTTTAATGCGAGATCCCATAAAATTATCACTGAAAACTTTTGAAGGAGAGTTGAATACAATCGGCCCCATATCTGTTCCAGCCCATATTACCCCATTTTTATCTTCTGCTAAACAATAGAAAGCACTTGGTGTGATTGATTTTATTTCTAAATTATCTAAGTAATTGATAGGGTTGATAAATTTATATTGGTCGTCTGTCTGATTAGACAAAGTTGGTTTAGGATCAAAAACAAAAATGCCCGGATTTTTCCAAGGGCTTAGCACCCAAAAAACACCTTTCCTTGTTTGCATAATATCAAAAATCGCTTCATTATTAGCAATTGCCTGATAGTTAAGCGATATCCAATTGCCATCTTTTGTATATATTTTAATGATATTTGGTGTGTAGCTGTTTATAATATAGAGATTGCTATTTTTGTCATAACACAATCCATATGTTCGGTCGAAGTGATTTTGACCCTTCAAGAAGTCAATATTTACAGTTTCAATAGCGCTATTTGAGTGATCATGGATTTTGACCAATTTTTTATTGCGAAACTCATAAATACCTTCACCATAAGAAGAAACAAAGTAGTGACCCAATTCTCGCGGATCTTCAACTATATCTACAAAATCGCGAGCTCCATTTTCAATGGGGATAGTGTCAACATTTTGATAATCCCATTTGTTGTTTTCGTAAAACATCATTAAGCCTTTTGTATTAAATCTATCATCCCA
>JBAXGL010000367.1:0-2125 GCA_037139375.1 Bacteroidales bacterium
TAATAAGAAAATACTATTGCATTTCATAATTAATAGAACGCGGATTAAACGGATTATGCGGATAAGCGCGGATATAAATCACGCTGATTAAAGACAGATATTTGTGATGCAAGCATCACCGATTAATGATTTGTTCGGAAATCTAATTCAACACAGTTGAATAAAATCCGTTTAAAATCAGCTTTATCAGTGCTAATCCGCGTTCTATTTTATTTAATTTCCCAATCTCTTTGAATCTTATTGACTATATCAGACAACATCCCTTCGCGAGTTTCTTCGTGTCTTAGAGTCTTTGTGGTAAAACTCTCTTGATTTAACCAATTAGTTAAACTATTCGGCAAAGAAATGGAATATTTTTGATTTAACCAAATGGTTAGACTAAAAAGTTAATAATTGATTTGCATTTTATTTCAAATAAACAGGAATAAGTATTATTTTCGTGGAAAATATTTTGAAATGATGAAACAAGCACAACAAAAAACTTTGATACAACAAGGAAACGTTTCTGTGCGAGTTCCATGTGACAAATAAAATCAATTATAAACAGATGAAACGAGCACAAATATTTGTAATTTTACTTCTACTCCTTTCTTCGAGTCTAATTAATGCGCAAATTCTCGAGGAAGCTAAAGCCTTGTACTTAAAAGGAGATTATGTGAAATCTTTTGAATTGGCGAGCAAACGTTTGAAAATCAAGCCAAAAGATGCCAATACAAGTTTATTAGTAGGCCTTAACGCATATCATCTAGGTGATTTTAAAACAGCGGAAAAAACTCTTCAATTTGCTGCAGAAAAATCTTTGCCCGAAGCCTTTTACTATTTAGGACAAATTCAATACAAGGGTTATCGTTTTGCTGAGAGTGCCGATAATTTATCAAAATATATCGCTCAATCCAAAGCTGATAGCACGATGAAGTTAAAGGCGGAGCATCTTTTGCCTCTTTCACAGGCGGGCGCACGACTGATAAAAGGTGTTGAAAATGTGCAGATTATTGACAGTATGGTCGTAGATAAAAAGAATTTTCTCAGGCATTATCGGTTGAGTCGCGAGTCGGGTGAAGTGAGAAGTACAGAAGGATTTACCTCTGTTTATCAGAATCAGCGCAACGACAAAATGTATTTCTCGATGAAAACAAAAAAAAATGGAGTCGATCTATTTACGCGAAGTCGATTAATGGATGCCTGGGGCGATACGGTTGCATTGTCAGAAACAATTAATACAAAAGCAAACGAAAATTTCCCTTTTGTCCTTTCTGATGGGGTAACACTCTATTACAGTTCAGATGGCGAAGGGACGATGGGCGGTTCAGATATATTTGTGACCCGTTATAATTTGGCGAATGATACTTACCTTTCTCCTGAAAATATTGGAATGCCTTTTAACTCAATCTTCAACGATTATCTCTTAGTTATTGATGAGCAAAATAGCATTGGATGGTTTGCGAGCGATAGATACCAGCCTAAAGATAAGGTTGTTATTTATGTTTTTATTCCGAATGAAACCAAAAAAATAGTTGAAAATGTCGCTGCTCAGAAGCTCATACAGTTGGCGTCCATACACTCTATTCGCGATACATGGATAAAAGGAGAAAATTACACGTCGTATTTTAATAAAATTGGAAAATCTGAAGCCGATTCGGTGCGTCGCTTAGAAAATGTCTCCACTTTTCGATGGGTGCTTAACGACACTACTATTTACCATTCTTTGGGTCAATTTAAGAGTGAAGATGCAAAAAACTGCTATTTTGAATACCTGAAAACCAACGAATTGTTGAGAATGTTGCAAAAACAACTCGATCAACTACGCAGCGAATATTCTACTTCTACGAAAGAACACCGAACTGAACTTTCGCCTGCAATTCTTGCCACAGAAAAGCAAGTGGAACAACTGTTTCAGAAGCAAAAAGATTTGGAGCTTAAATCTAGAAGATTAGAGCTGAAATAATCAAATAATCTGCTCAAGGAAAATTCGTCCTTCGAGCCAAGCACCCAGATTCGATTCGGCATTGATGTGACCTTTTGCGCCAATATTCACAAATTGACTTCCCCAATTTGTCGCAAATTCGCGCGCTCGATCTATTTTGCAAAATTGGTCGTCTGTGCTCGATACAACGATGCTTTTAAA
>JBAXGL010000368.1:0-2112 GCA_037139375.1 Bacteroidales bacterium
TTTGCGTGAAAAAAAGTAAGTCCCGCGGAAGGCGGAATAAATGATCATTGGACAAGTGCAATATAATGCTGCTTAGGTTTTCAGCAGACATTATTTATTTCTATCTATTCTTAGAAGTTTAGCATGATTCCTATCGAAACCGGACGAACGTCGTAGCCTTTACCGGCTGAGAAGACCCCTACCAAACCATATTTTGCAAAGATGCTGATGTTGTCGATTCCCGCTTTTGCCATTACGTCTAATGATAGCGGATTAGTGTTCAATCCATGACTTTCAATTTTGTCTACATCATCGCCCGAAGCATTTACATATTTCACACGATACGATGAGTAAGTTTTGATGCCAGCCTCTACGCCTGCAGAAATGAAGCTGTTTCGAATCCATCCTGGTTGCCATTCGATGAGGAGCGGCATGGTGAGGTGTGTCACTTTCAGTCGGCTGATGCTGTAGGTTAGACCCGCAGGAGCATCATCAAGTGTTGTGTTGCCATCGTGATCTACCAAATGTTTATTTCCCAGCACGTTGTAGGTTCTCCAATTGATACCAAACCCTGTGACTAATGCCAGACGATTGGTATAAATTGAATAGCTGTGTTCGATGAAGTTGATAAACCACTCGGTCGTTTCGTCAGCTTTCAACGGAATAGCGGTGCTGCGTTTATCTTTAGAGTCAATCAGATTGGCAAACCCAATACCAAAACCAGCGTAGTGCGGATCCATCGAAGAGTAGGAGTGATGATTTCGTTTCGACTTGTTTTTGCCGAAAGTCGGAAGTTGAATGCCGATGCTTTCCATCACCGACCAAGTTTCGTAACTCTTTCCATCGCTGAAAATGCCTTCGTACAATTGTTTGTAAGCCGTAGTATCGTTGGGGCGTTTGGCATCCAATACTTTCACCTTGATTTGATCGGCGTTGTCGCAAATCTTCACCAGTTTTCCTTTATAAACGATAGTGGTATCTTGCCCTGCGGTTTCTGCAGTAACTGAATAAGTGAATGCAAAAATTAGCGCAAACGACAGCAAAAGTTGTTTATTCATTCGTTTCATAATCGTCTTTTTTTAGTTGTTTCGTAGTTAGTTTATTGTTTTTTCAAAAGCAAATTCACGATATTGTCTGTCTCCACCGGTGTTTCGATGTAAATGAGCGTGGCACCGGCTTCGGGATCGTTTCGAAACAGAATGTAGCGGTTGTCGCTCCCTTTTTTAGCCAATTGGTAGTAGGCCGACCACAATTCACCGGCTTTCATCACCTGCTTAATTTTCTTCGCACCCTCCTGATCTTTCTTCAGACAGCGGCGCATGTAGTCGGTGGCAGCGGCATCGTCTTTCACGGCGATGCTTTTGTAGAGCGTCAGGTTGTACGATTCGAGCATATCTTCCGAAAGCTCAATCATCACCGCATTCTTGTTTCGGGCATATTTCTCAAACACTTTGTGTATTTGCAAATCGGTCTGAGAGAAGAGTTCGGTCGGGAAGAAAAGTGCTCCCACCAAACAAATCATTCCTATTAAAAGTCTCTTTTTCATTTTCCTTAATTTTATTTACCAAACTGGCTCAACTGCTGAAGCATAATGGCTTGAGCCTCGTCGTCGGCCTTAGTTTTTACCTTTGATTTGCTATTCCCAGTCACATCATCCAAAGCCTTGATAGCCTCTTTTCGCACCAAATCGGGGTCGTTGATCACCTTTCCGTTTTTTATCATGTAGCTTCTGCCACTTATCAGCGCCTGACCTTGTGGCATTTGCAGGAATAGTCCGAAAGCAAGGATGATTACCGCAGCGGCAGCCACTGTTTGCACCCAAAGCGTGCGATAGAAGGGTACCTTCTTCACTTTCCGAGCTTTTTCTGCTGCATAATAGTCGAACATTGCTTTTTCGGCACGGTACTTCTCTGGCAGATTGTTTTGACGGAAAAAGCGCTGAAGTTCTTTCTCCTCTTGCACTGTAGTCTGACCTTCGAAATAGTTTTCGAGCAACTGATCTATTCGTTCTGTGTTCATATCTTTACCTCCTCGTTAATTCAATTTCATAAACTGTTCTCGAACCTTTTTGCGCGCCCTCGAAAGGTTCATTCGCACCGCTTCGGCATTGGTGCCGGTGAGGGTGGCAATCTC